>NZ_JBDQQR010000004.1:300000-403268 GCF_039888675.1 Mesorhizobium sp. CAU 1732 | reverse complement strand
TTGCGGCAATCGCGAGAAAGCATCGCGGCACAAAGAAAAAGGCGATCAGTAGATTCACATGGAAATCACAACGACCGCTTTTAAGAGCCTGACCATCTCCGCTGCATGTCTGGCATGGGGTCGTTGACCGAACGTCGGCTTTCTCGGTTTCTCGGCCAGAACCGGACAGTCAGCAGACGGCCCCTTACCTGTGATCCTCACGGTTTCGTTTTTCCTGCGGCCAATCAAGGCCGAGGAGAACTCAAATGGGTCATTCTCAATTTGATGAAGCTAGCCGCCAGCATTCAGCTTGGAACGCCGGCAAACAGGTTGGGACAAAGCGCCCGCTAATGCAGATGCATATCTGGGCGATCCGGTTTTTCCTTGATCGCGAACGACGCATCCGGGACCGAGCCCTGTTCGATCTGGCGATCGATAGCAAGCTTCGCGGCTGCGGACTGGTCAAAATCCGGATTCGGGATGTGGTTGTCGGACCGGAGATCAGAACTCGCGCGATCGTCGTTCAGCAAAAGACGGGGCGGCCCGCCCAGTTCGAGATCACCAGCGACGTACGAGCGAGCCTTCTGGCTTGGCTCGAACGGCGCGGCGGCACCGTTGAGGATTATGCTTTTCCGAGCCGGGTCGATCACGCGAACCACATGAGCACAAGGCAGTATGCCCGACTAGTTGATGAGTGGGTGACCGCATCGGTCTACGTTCGGAAGAGTATGGCACACATTCGCTCCGTCGAACCAAGGCGTCGATGATCTACAAAGCAACGGGCAACATCCGTGCCATCCAGATACTGCTCGGTCATTCCAAGATTGAGAACACGGTTCGGTATCTTGGTGTCGACGTCGAGGACGCGCTGTTCCTGGCAGAGCGGACCGAAATTTGACGTTGGGCGGTCATCCGACGAAAACGCGGATGGCCGCTTTTAATGCGCAGGGCGGCGTGCCTGTCATGCTGCTGAGGGGCGGAAAGCGGACCGGCGGGTTTTGGGCAACTACACTAGCTAGGCTGCCATCGTTGGTTAGCAGCTTCGCAGGCAAGGTGGCACCATCAGGGAGTTTGCGCTTTGCTCAGACCGGCAACATTTCAGCTGACGTGTCTAATGGGAACCTGGAGGCATGCAACTTCCTCTCCGCAGGTGGCTTAGAGACCTTAATTGCTGTCACCGCCCAGAGCCGGTATCGCAAATTACCAGGCAAATCAGGTTTCATAAGGCGCGGACCGATTGTACTCCTGGCGCACGATAAGCCGTGCGCTGTGCTGCCCGCGCAGATGTGTCCAAATCCAACTCCAGGCAACGGCAGCGCGGCTTCGGGCCCCGATTAGGAAGTAGATGTGAGCGATACCCCAGATCCACCATGCAATCCGGCCGCGAAGTCTAATCCGTCCCATATCAATGACTGCGGATCCACGACCAATGGTCGCCAGATCGCCCAAATGGCGGTAGTGAAACGGCTTGGGTGCGGGCATCTTTCGCAGCCGAGCACGCAGAACGCGAGCAACGTGCTTTCCTTGTTGCTTTGCTGCCGGAGCGATTCCGGGAACGGGACAACCGTTCTCCCCCATCACTGACGCGGTGTCGCCAATTACAAAGATATCCGGCCGGTCGGGCAGGTGAAGATTGGCATCAACCGTTACGCGGCCTACGCGGTCGCAGTCAGCGTGTAGCCACCGATGTGCTGGCGACGCGGAGACGCCAGCGGCCCAGATTGCCGTTCGGCAGGCGATAAATTCATCCCCCAGCCTTAGCCCTTCCTCAGAGCACTCGGTGACAGGAACGCCGCATCGCACTTCCACGCCGCACTTGGCTAGCGCCTGCAATGCATATTCAGATAGATCCTCGCGAAAGGTCGGAAGCACACGCGGGCCTGCCTCGATCAACAGTACTCTTGCCTCGCGCGTGTCGATCCGCCTGAACTCTCGCCGCATCGCGATTTTTGCCAGTTCCGCGATCGTGCCCGCCAATTCCACCCCCGTCGGTCCGCCACCGATCACACCGAAGGTCAGAAAAGCCCTGCGCTTAGCCGGATCAGGCTCCCTTTCGGCGCGCTCAAATGCGATCAAAATCCGCTCGCGGATGGTCGTTGCGTCTTCTAGTGACTTCAGGCCCGGTGCGAACTCTTCCCATTGGTCATTTCCAAAATAGGCATGGCGAGCGCCGGTGGCGAGGACGAGACTGTCGTAGGCTACCGGTGTACCATCCTCCAGTATGACAGCTTTCTTGTCAGCTTTTACGTCGATCACTGACGCCAGAATGGTCGTCACATCCGTTCGACGCTCGAACAATCCACGGATAGGCCATGCGATCTCCGACGGAGCAAGGATCGACGTCGCCACCTGGTATAGAAAAGGTTGAAAAAGATGGTGATTGCACTGATCGATCAGCGTGATTTGCACGCCGCTTGACGACAACGCCCGAACAACTTCAAGACCTGCAAAACCAGCCCCGACAACAACAACATGGTGGCGCTTCATCAACGAAGCTTCGGACATAGTGCATCTCCAATCTCGCCGGACCTATCGAGGGGTGCGCAACGCGTCAAGGAGCCCTTAGGGATAGTGGTGCTCTGCGCAAAGTCACCCGTTTTGTTCCCGATGTCTCCGGTTGTCAGGTAGGATGCTTCGGTGCATGGGGGCGACGCTACGGGAACTTGCCTCGCCAACGGTCGTTAGCCTTCTGTAAGGAGGCCTATCATGGATGAGATACTGGAAACCTTGCGGACTATCACTGCCGCGATGCTGCTCGGAACCATCATCCTAGTTGCCTTTCTCGGCGGCTGTGCAGCGCTTTTGATAGTCAACTAACCCTTCGGAAATCCTTTAACTGAACAATCGCCCCCGCCGGCCGTAGCTAGTGGGGCGCTTTTTGTTTTTAGAAAGGCCAGATTCACCAAGCTACGACAATTAGAACAATGGCGAGCAGTACGACATGCCTCACCCGCGAAGAACGGGTTGATGGTGGTTCCCTATGACGCATCACGTACTTGTAAAGAGGCTATTAGCGAATTGCTCCACCTTCGTTGTCCCATCTGTCCAAGGAACCCTTCAGGGCGGGCATATCGAAATCTATGTTGAGGCCGGCGGTAAGGGCTTCACTGGTGATGACATCGGCAAGATCCGCATCCGAAATCCCAAGATCGGGGAAGATGCGTCTGATTGCGTTCATCGAATGCGGGAGCGCAAAGGGCTGGTCGCCGGCTTTGCGCTCGTTCAGGAAGTTTCCAATAGCCGCCCTCACATCCGGGGGAGCAGAGATCGCAGCGTTCATGGAGGTGTCTGCTTCGAGCGATGGTGATTCTGTTTCAGCGATCGCTACGTCTCGATGTTCCCACGCCCCGCTGCCCAAAGGTGGCAGGGCTTGTTTTGTGTTTGCGAAACGTCGTTGATGGGGTGGAGAGCGGACGGTCGGCTTTTGGTTTGCTAAAGTCCAAAATGATTGTCGGGCGGCAGATCTAGCCGCCCGACGACCCACCATTAGCCGATTAGGCGCAGACGGGCATTTTCGAAAGCGTAGCCGTCATCATCGCGAGCACGGCGTGACAACTCCTGAAAGCCGAGTCTGGTGTAGAAATTCACGGCTTGCTGATTGTCGGTGTAAACCTCAAGCTCTAGTTCACCTTTAAGGTTGAGAGCATGTGAGATAAGCTGACGACCGATACCAAGCCCTTGCTGGGCTGGAGAAACGAAGATTCCTCCGATGAAAGTATCGAGCAGGCTGATAAAGCCGCTGGGCTCCTCGTCAACGCACGCCACCCAAGTCTCGGCATTAGGCAAATACTGATCTTCGATCAGCGATCGTTGCTCAAGCAAGCGCTGTTCGCCGATAAAAGGATGAGCCAATAGGGATGCATCGAGCCAGATGCGCGATAGCTTTTTCAAATCGCGTTCCGGCGCATAGGGCCGGATTACGACGACATGGTTCTTCATGAGAATTCCAAAGAAGAGATATGCAAAGGGGTCCGGCAACCAAATGCTGGTGCCAAGTGAAGCCGCAATTTGCGGTCGGATCACAAGCCTCTGCGCATAAATCTCCTTCTGTTATCTGTCCGCTTCTAGGTCGGGAGCAAAGCACGGTCAATGACCGAAATGGCGTCGTTGGCTGAATGTCGGCTTTCTCAATGTCACGGTCGGAACCGGACAGTCCGCTATCGGCCCCCCAAGCCGAACTTCAGATGCTGGAAGATCGGCGGGGTTGGCAGCTTCGTTGACACCTAACCGGCCGAAGAGGCAAACTCACGAGCCGCCTGAATGAACGCTGTGAAGGCGGCAGGCGGGTTCTTTCGGGCGGGGTAGTAGAGCGCCAGCGGCGGCAGGCTGGGGGTCCAGTCTGCTAAAACCTGAACCAGCCTGCCGGCGGCGATGTCCGCTCGGGCTTCCGCCTCCATAACGTAACCCAGCCCGACGCCGTTCTGTGCGGCGATCCGAACGAGGCTCGGCTCATCGAGGGTCAGCGAGCCCTGCACGTCGATCTGGACAGCGTCTCCTTCCTTCTCGAAACGCCATCTGAAGATGGCGTTGTTCGGAAGGCGCGCGCGCAGGCAGCGAAAGCGATAGAGGTCAGTGGGCACATTCGGTTTTCCGTGCTTGGCCAGAAACTCGGGTGACCCCACGACCGCGTGCTGACGATGCAGGCCCAGAGGAACGGCGATCATGTCGATCGGCACGAGGTCGACCGGCCTCAGACCAATGTCGAAGCCGGCGGCGACGATGTCGACAAGCTTTCCTTCGGTGACCAAATCGATGTGCACTTGCGGATAGCGCCGCAGAAAGGGAAGCATCAGGGGCGCCAACACCTCGCGGGCTGCCGACGCGAATGCGTTGATGCGCAGCGTGCCGGATGGCGTCTCCTGAAGCGCCTGGGCGGCCAGCATGGCATCGTGGATATCCGTCATCGCTGGCCCGACCCGCTCGACAAATGTCCGCCCCGCGTCGGTGAGGGATACACTCCGGGTGGTCCGATTGAACAGCCGGATGCCCAGGCGCTGCTCCAGCTTTGCGATGGCATTGCTGAGCGCAGTCGCCGACATGCCGAGATCGAGGGCCGCGGCGCGAAACGAGCCGTGGCGGACGACGCCGAGTACGGCATCGATGTCAGATAGGATGTCTCGCGTCATTGTCCTGATTTTCGTGATGCCTCATCCCTATCTATCCCAATTATCGGATCATTCGTCGAGCCGTAGATTATCTCCTGCCAGCGCACATGGGCTGGCCCCGGCGAGCAAAGCACGGGGAAACACAGGAGAAACAAGATGACCATCAAGTTGCCTTCGAGCATCCAGGCCTACTTCGATGCCGACAACGCTCGCAGCCCCGACGCCGTCGCCGCGGCCTTCACCGACGATGCTGTCGTCCGGGACGCGGGCGAAACCCGCGTCGGCCGAGACTCCATCCGGCGTTGGAAGGTCGAGACCGACCAGAAATACTCGTACACTCTGACCGAGCCCTTTCTCATCAGCACCGAGAACGGAAAGACCCAGGTAACGGGCCGTGTGTCTGGCGACTTCCCCGGAAGCCCCGTCGATCTGCGGTACTTCTTCGTTCTCAACGGCGACAAGATCGCAGATCTGGAGATCACGGTATGAGCCCATTCCTGACGCTTGAAGGCCGCCGTGCCCTGATCACCGGCGGGACGATGGGCGCCGGTGCGGCGACCGTTGCGCTCTTCCGGGACCTAGGTGCGCGCGTGTTGACCACCGCGCGGACCAAGCCCGCAGACTTCGCCGGCGCCGCCTTCGTCGCGGCGGACCTCACAACGAGGGAGGGTGTCGAAACGGTCGTGGATGCAGTGCAGCGGGAACTGGGCGGGCTCGACATTCTCGTCAACGTCCTGGGCGGCTCCTCCGCGCCCTCCGGCGGCTTTGCAGCGCTCAATGATGCCGACTGGGACAAGGAGTTCAACTTGAACTTCTTCCCGGCAGTCAGGCTGGATCGTGCCCTGATCCCCGGCATGCTGGCTCAGGGAAAAGGCGTCGTCATTCATGTGACCTCGATCCAGGGCCGATTGCCGCTGCCTCAGGCTACCACCGGTTACGCTTCTGCCAAGGCCGCGCTCAATACCTACAGCAAGAGCCTTTCCAAGGAGGTCTCGCCGAAAGGCGTTCGCGTCGTGCGGGTGTCTCCCGGCTGGATCGCCGATCCGGGCAAGAACGGTCTGGCACTCCGCATCGCAGAAGAGTCCGGCATCGGCTACGACGACGCGGTGCAGGTGATCATGGACACACTCGGCGGCATTCCACTTGGACGACCGGCTGCTCCGGGGGAGGTTGCCGACTTCATTGCGTTCCTGGCTTCCGACCGAGCGTCCTCCATAACCGGCACGGAGCATGTGATTGACGGCGGAACTGTTCCGACCGCCTAACAGCCAGCCGTCGATTACTGCTGTCTGAAAGCGAACAGCGTCAAAGTACGTGTCAGAAGGGCAATGGGGACGAGTGGGGTTTCGAGTCTGTCACCGTCGCCCGTCAACGAACGAAATGGAGTCGATGGCCGAACGTCGGCTTTCTCAATTTCTCGGCCGGACCCGGACAGTCAGCAGACGGCCCCTAATCTGCCTCGGGAAATCATCTCCCCACCGCAATCCCTTAAGGTGCCGTCAACGGTAGAAGCGGGTGGACAGCGGACTGGCGGTTTTCGGCTCGAAACTGCTGAGAGCAGACAATGTCGCATGGCACTTGGATCATTTTAGCGTTCACGGCTCAGGCTGGTCATAAACATATGCAAGGCGCCAAGGACCGTTGCGTCCGCTTGCTCGGTGACTTGCCATTCAGGGAAATGACCATCCACGACCATACGCGCTAGACCGTACACGTAGGCACGAGCGGCAAGCACCACCTGATTAACGTCGCTGTCTGGTGCCAGACTACCTTCGACCTTGGCGCGGGTCACGAGGTCAACCATGGTCCGGCGAATGGTTTCGTTCTGCGCCCGCAAGGTTTCTGACGCGGCGAAGTCAATCAGCTTGCGCGAGCTAATCACCTCAAAGTGAGTGGGATTGGACATAGCCCAGCGCAGATAGCCTTGGCCAATAGCTTCAAGACGCCGCAAAGGAGTGGCGTCGCCGGCGGCGGCCTCGGCATCAGAAACTGAGTTGGTTAGACGTTGCATGGCTTGTTCGGCAACGGCGGTGAGCAGTGTACCTTTGGACTGGAAATGTTGAAAGGGTGCCCCAGGTGAGACGCCTGCGCGCCTTGCTACTTCCCTCATAGAAAGGTGATCGGCACCTTTTTCCTCGATGATCTCGATGGCGACCCGGAGCAACTCCTCGAAAAGATTGCCGTGGTGGTATGGCTTGGTCTTGCCTGCGGAGCTTGGAACATCCATTCGACCCTCATCACGTAAATGCGATCTAATCAGTGCTTATTTTGCTTGATCGACACTCAAAAGTCCATGATCAATGGCGCATCTAAGCGCCGATTAGATGGAGAAGATCATGCTGCGCAACCTGCTTGTCGTACCTGCCGTGTTTTTGATGTCCACCGGAGCCATGGCGCAAGACCGGCCGACGCTCGAAGTCGTCTGGCCGCAAGCCGGGACGGTTATCGAGCTCGGTTCAGACCCAGAGATGGCTATTGGTGTGATCGTGAAAAGTAACTTCGAACTGCTGCCAGCAGGCGCGTGTGGTAACAATGCGCGATGTGGCCATATCCATATGAAGATCGATCCTGAAGGAAACACCTGCGACATTCCCGGCAGGCCCTATAACAGCATGAACAGCGATTTCGGCGGTGACCTCGTTAAGGGGCGCTTTGGTCATTGCCCCAATCCCGCAGGCAGCCACGTAATCGGCGTCCTGCTTGCGGACGACCACCACCAACCCATTCTGGTCGATGGCCAGCCGGTGACGGCCCTGGTCGAGGTGACAACTAGGGTCCCCGCCCACCGCTAATCGCCAAGCAATCCGGGAGGGGGCGATATCGATCAGCTCTCTCTCAAACGCAACCTAGCGTCAGCTTTTAGAGAACTGAAATCGAGAGGCCAATGTCCGAAACGGGTCGACACCTGCCGGTTCGTACACGCAGTTCGAGAATGGCGAGTTGGGGGGTGGATTTCTGCCCGACCGCTTCTGGGCGGCGGAGTTGGGAAAGCGGCCATTCGGCTGGCCGCTGCACTTCGACAGCTACGCGCCCCATTCCGGCCGTAGAGGTCAGCTTCGCCCCTGCGTGAAAGGAGACATCGCTGGAGACCATGATAGAGGTCGCCGCTTACGCCTCCCCGAATGGTCATGATAGTCATTCACAGGGAGTGTGTACGGTCGCTATGTGAGCCGTACAGACATACCGCCATCAACGATCATCGGGCTTCCTGTCATGAAGCTCGACCGATCGGAAAGCAGGAAGAGAGCTGCCTGCGCAATTTCCTTCCCGGTCGCCATCCGCTTCATTGGATGAAGATTCGCGACGAACTCCAATGCGGCCGCATTCCCTTCCCCTCCGCTCGGTGTGATCGTGCCTCCTGGCAACAGCGCGTTGACACGGATCCCGTCTATGGCATGGTCGGATGCCAGCGACTGCACCAGGCCGATCAACCCAGCTTTGGACGCTGCGTAGGCCCCCATTCCCGGCATTCCGCCGTTGCTGAAGCCCACGAAGGACGACGTGAAGACGATCGAGCCTTGCCCTTGCTTCTTCATGGCCGGTATCTGCGCCTTGGCGGCCATGAAGGCGCCTGTCAGGTTGACCGCGATGACATCGTTCCAATTGCCGTTAGCCATATCGGGGACCGGACCCATCTCTCCCACGATGCCGGCATTGTTGAAAGCGCCGTCCACCCCACCGAACTCTCTCATGCACACATCGACCAGAGCATCGGCGTAGCCCTCATCCTTCACGTCGCCTGCCAGGTATAAGGCCCTGCCGTTGCCTCGGTTGATCGCCCCCGCAAGGGTTTCGAGTTCCGCCGCCCGGCGTGCGCCAAGGACCACGTTGGCGCCTTCGGCTGCGAACAGTAGAGCCGCCGCTGCGCCGATTCCGCTGCTTGCCCCGGTGATGATAATCGACTTGTTTTTCAGTTCCATGACGTGGTTCTCCTGAACATTGCGTCATGGCTGTCTAGCGGCCGGGCAGGCAGCGGGCCACCCGATTTAGGCCACCGGCGACATGGCAGCGTTGACTGGCGAATGGCTGCTTTGCCCAAAGTCCTGCCGTGGCACGCAATTACGGATGCGCCCGCTCACCACCCGATTGAGACGTAGAACGCTTGATCGCGGCAAATCCGAGCCGATGCCTCCGTCGGCTCGGTCGCGCGATGAGCGGCCATCCTAAGTGGGGAATGCTGAACGGCTCGAATCGACCCAGGTCAATTAGTCCTTTTGAGAGCCGATGGTCGCACCCTCCGGGCCACTTCCGGCCGTGGGGATATGGGGCTGTGTCGGGCAAACACCGCTGCTCCACAATGGTTAGCAGGCAATCAGCGAGAGAGAAGGCGCGTGAGGATCGCAGTCAGTTCCTCGAAACTGAACGGCTTGCGAAGAACCGGGGTGTTGGCGGGATCTACCCTCATGCCATGGCCGTTGTTGCCCGTGCAGTAGACGAACGGCACGCCCCACGCGGCGAGCGCGTCGGTGACCTTCAAGCTGTCGTCGCCTTTCAGGTTCATGTCCAGCATCGCCGCGTCGAAGACATGCTCTTCGATCAAGGCGAGGGCTTTATCAATTGTGGCGGCAGCGGTCACGGACGCGCACCCGAGGTCGGCCAGCATGTCTTCGATCATCATGAGGATCAGCATTTCATCTTCTACGACAAGGACGCTGCGGCCCGAAAGCAGATCACCCATTGCGCGGTGCCGAGCCGTGCTCGGCTCCATCGGCAGCGTTCTCGCGTTGACGCTTGCGGGATGCGCGACTACGGCTCCCACGCCACGCACAGTGCCGGCTCTCCCTCCAGCCCGAAACACCCTGACCACGCGCTCCTGATGTACCGGGCGATGCCGGAGGAGGCATTCCCGATCCCGGCCGCTAATCTCGCGCGCCTCGATCCGCGCTTCTTCCGGGAAGTGGTCGACTATCCATCGAACGAAGAGCCCGGAGCAGTCGTCGTCGATACGGTCAACCGCTACCTCTACCATATCCAGCCAGGCGGATTGACGACGCGCTACGGCGTCGGGATCGGACGTGCGGGCTTCGAGTGGTCCGGTCGTGCGCATATCGCCTACAAGCGCGAATGACCCGTCTGGACGAATCCTTCGGACATGATCAATCGCCAGCCTCAGCTGGAACAGTGGCGGCATGGCCGCCCGCCCGGCATCGACAATCCGCTCGGCGCGAGGGCGCTCTACATCCATCAGGGCAACGTCGACACGCTCTACCGTATTCACGGTACTGCAGAAGCATGGACCATCGGCAAGGCGGTCTCGTCAGGATGCGCGCGGCTGCTGCATCAGGACGTGATCCACCTTCACGACAACGTCCGGTCCGGCTCTCCGATCGTCGTGCTGGCGGCGGATGCCGTCACGCCCGGCCTCGTGTGAAGGAGGGAACGATGATCGACGCTGCCGTAGTCTTCCTCGACTGGTTCGGAGTCGTCGTGTTCGCCTTGACGGGATCGCTTGCGGCCTCAAGGAAGCGGATGGACATCGCCGGGTTCGTGCTGCTCGGCACGGCGACCGGGATCGGGGGTGGGACGAACCGCGACGCCGTTATCGGAGCCACCCCCGTCTTCTGGGTGACCAGCCCCGGCTATCTGCTAGCCTGCGTGGCGGCGTCGGCCGCCGTGTTCTTTCTCGCCCATGTACCGCAGTCCCGGGAATTCTTGCTGCTCCGCTTCGACGCGGTCGGCCTGGCGCTCTTCGCGATACTGGGCGCGGAGAAGGCTCTCGCTGTCGGTGCCGGACCTGTCGCCGCAGTCGCGATGGGTGTCGTGACGGCTACCTTTGGAGGGATCATCCGGGATGTGCTGAGCGGCGAAAGCCCGGCAATACTCAGCCGCGAGGTCTATGCCACGGCGGCGCTCGCCGGAGCCGTAGCATTCGTGCTGCTCTCCGGAGCGGGCGTGCCACGCGAGACCGCGATCGTGACTGGTTTCGTCGTAACCGTCGCGATCCGTTTCGGCGCCCTGCACTGGAACTGGGCGCTGCCACGCTACGGCCAGCCTTCCGGCGACACGTGACCGCCGCAACCCGGCCTCGGCGCCCTTGCTTCGGGACGGCGGCAGGCGAAGACTGGCCCGCCATAAGAACCGAAGGAGAAGAGAATGATCACTGGTTCGCAATGCCGGGCTGCGAGGGCGCTCGTCGAGATCACCCGCGGCAAGCTCACAATCCACTCCGGTATCGATGAAGCCGTCATCCACGACTTCGAGCGCAAGCTCGACGAGCCCGACGACAGGACCATCGCGGCGCTCCAGGTAGCCCTGGAAGAACTGGGCGCGGTGTTCATTGAAGAGAACGGTGGCGGCATCGGCGTACGGCGCAAATTCACGGAATCGGAAGCGAAGCGCATCGCCCGTCTGGAGGGCGAAGGAGGGATCGTCGCCAACGACCGAGTGCCCTGATCTGTCCGGACGCGCGATCCGCTTCGCGCGCGTCAGGACCCTCATCAGGTCACTGCGCCGGCGGAGGCCAAATGGCCTGCTGCTGCGTAGTTCCTCTCCATCGCTTCGATCCCGGCCAAGGCTTTGGCCGGGGAAGTCGCCTGGCGCAGCAAATCCCGAAAGCCAGGGCGGCGAAGCAGGCGGCTGGATTGCGACAGGGTGAGAAGGAAACCTCCTACGTCGCTCGGCCACAGGAGGCCGAGCAAAATGTCGACGTCTTCGTCGTCCGGCGCGTCAAACGCAACCGGATGCTTCATCGTCGCGATCACCGCGGCAGGCATCCAGATGCCTGCAAGCGCGGCATGCGGCATCGCGAGACCGTCACCCGTCGCGGTCGACCCGAGACGCTCGCGGCGAAGAAGCGCGTTCAGGACCTCCCCCTGTGATCGTCCTGTCCTGCGGCCCAGCATGGACGCGACCGCCTCGAGCGCGGATCGCTTATCCCTCGATGGCGCGCCCAGCAGGAAATCCTCTTCCTCAAGGAGTTCGCTGAGCTTCATGACAGCCTCGGTGCCATGTCGCGCCCGCGCGGATCGCGGTGCGGGATCGGGCGGCCCAGCAGCGCCGCCGGCACGACGATCGAATCGATGCACCACGGGCAACGGGACGCCGCTCTCGGCAGGGATCGGTTGCAGGATAGGCATACGTGCTTCGTCCGGAATATTCTCATGTCACGCTCCATCGTGCGGCGAGGTGGCGCCGCGGGAATGAACCGCATCGTCGGTGGTAGTGCCGGAGGAGGGCTACATGCGGGATTCAGGGTGAGGCTGCCCGCTCCGGCGAGGGATTCGGCCTGTCCCGACAAGCCTCGAAATCCTGATGAACGTTTCAGTGCACATGGCGATATTTCACCTGCCTGCCTCTCGAAATGGGATGCCGTCGCCGGAGGGTTGTCTCCTTCAGATCACCAGGAAGGCGATGATCATCATGCTCAGAAGGCCAACGGCCACGATCGTCCTCGTCGTCATATCCATTTCGGTCTCCCTCACTGCAATCGGGCCGCCCGCAGGAGCCTGGCGGCATGCGCCGAGATCCGGGCATCTTGTGTTGAGGTCTCGATTTTCGAGGGCACGAGACCTGCCACGACGTGGGGGATGTCGTTCCGCGAGATGCCGATGTCTTCGAGCTGCCTGTCGTCGAGGCGACGAAGTGTGGCGGCCGCCTGGCCGCGATGCCATCGCTCCATCGCGCGGGAGACGATACCCGCTACTGTCGCGCCAATACCCGGGCGCAGGCCCGATGCGGGATGGGTTCCTGATTGATTCAATTCGGACATGATTGCCGCTCCATTCACAGCGTTGATCGAGCCGTCCGCACCAGAAAATGCAGACGGCGTGCATGGCGTCGGGGGCGTTTCCGGGAGGAGCGCGCCGTCGCGATATGCTTGATTGTCTTCTTGTGAGCCCCGAGGCGGCGAACGCGTGCGTTCTAGCCGCTCGGGGCTAGGAGCGGGTCAAGGATGGCGCCAAGAAAGCGAACCAGTTGTTCTGTTGAATGAAGTTTAACATGCAAATAATATAATTACTTCAGATAGATGTTTCAAGCGACAAAGCTTGAGTGCGGCCTTGCGCCGCTCTTGGACGTGTTCTTATTACGTTTGACTTTATTTTTATCTTCTCCATGATGGCGCCATGAATAGAATTCCTTCATACGGACTTTCTTTCCGGCGGCGGCCCAAAGCAGGCCTCTAGCCCTGGTCCGCGGCGAGCACCCAGGACCAGGGCTGCCCATTACACAGTTCGAAGCATTCCCATCCAGGCGTTTGGCGCGTTCGCACGCGGCCCGATCGATGGGACGTTGGATGAAGGAATACCGAAATGGCGACCAGAAAAGGCAATCGCGAAGGCCGTAAGCCAAAGCAGCCCAAGGAGAAGCAGGTTCAGGCGGCGTCGACAGTGTCGGCGATAGCCAAGCCCGGACTTGGAGCGAAGCGGCGCTAGCGCTCCGGATAGGGCAGGGCCGTGCGAATGCGGCCCTGCCCCCCGCCGAGGTCCACTGATCGTACGTCCGGAACATCCCGTCAGTCCATTCATGCCACGAGCCTCCAGAAGAACGCCGCGCTCATCGCGGCGCCGACGGCGATGACCCCGGCTCTCACCATCCACGCCGGAAGCGCTCTTGCAACAGGTGCGCCGAGGTAGCCGCCGATCGTCGCGGCCGCCATCATCACGGCCGCTTGTGGCCAGACAACCAGACCGGCGGCCGCGAAGGTGGCGACCGAGATCGCCGACACGATGAACGACAGGCCGTTCTTGAGCCCGTTCATTTGGTTGAGATCGCGCATTCCCCACAGAGAAAACAGCGCAAGCAGCATGATCCCGAGCCCGCCGTTGAAGTAGCCTCCGTAGACCGCGACGACGATCGTCCCTACGGCCCCGGTGGTGGCACCCGCTCCGGCGGCGTGCTTCTCCATCAGGTTCCTGAGGCGGTCGCCGAACGCGAAGACGAGGGTGGCCAGCGCCAGAAGGAAAGGGACCACGACCGCGAAGGCTTCGTTGGACGACACGAGAAGCAGCAGCGATCCGACGAGACCGCCTGCCGCCGTGGCCGCCGTAGCCTTCAACAGCCGGCCGCGGTCGAGTGCCCTGATCTCCCGGCGAAAACCCGCCGCCCCGCCGAGATACCCCGGAAAGACGGCGACCGCGCTTGTCGCATTGGCGGCCACCAGAGGCACGCCCGTGTAGACGAGGGCGGGGAAGGTCAGGAACGTGCCTCCGCCCGCCACCGTGTTCAGCATGCCTGCGAGGAAGGCCGCGACGGCCAAAAGCAGATACTCGGTCATCGTGTGCCTCTCGAAGCTACGGCGACGCCGTCACGCAGCCGAAGGGCCGGGATTGTCGAACCCGTCCGGGGAGACGGCGACAAGCGGCGCCCGGTCGTAGAAAGCTCCGCGTATTAACCTCAGCGAAGGTTTGCCTAGGGCCTGTCCCATCGAGTGTCTCTCCAGAGCTTCCTTTTCACGCCTCGCGGACTCCGGCTGATATTGGACCTTCTCGAGCAGGATCCGCTCCTCGTCACCGTCGCTATTCGTGAACACGAACTGCTCGCCCTCAGCGAGACCGAGAAGCGCCAGCCCGCGCAAGGTGGTGACGGGCAGGAACATGCCCACCGTGGACGTCATCCTGTCGTGCGAGATGATCCTGGTATCGGGATTGCGCCCGTTCACGCTGAACGTGACGCGGCTGCTCATGGTGGCGACATCGTCCGGAACGTCGTCGCGGAACATGACGATGGCGGATTCGATCTTCCGCTTGAGGATCGGCACGAGCGGATCGTCCTGGCCGAGGCAGCTGTCGCGCATGACTTCGACGATCGTGAAGTCCTTCGTGGTGAGGATGCAGGTTTCTTTTGACATCGTAGTTCTCCATTGCTCCGCCTGGGAGCGGTAAGTCGGGACCTGGTGGAGAACCCCTGGCCGCATGCATGCGGCACAGGGGGCTACGATCCTGCGATGAGACATCCTCCGTATAGCGAGAGGCGGCTGAGCGGCATCGACATGGTCATGCCGTCCGCAGTTCGGGTTGCGGCCGTGCAAGCTGGACGACTTCCGTCTGTTCGACGCTCTCCACGGTCAGCCTGTGGATGCGGCCGTCGCGCGACGTCCAGTCTATCGACTGTGAAGCGGACAGGCCGATAAGGGCCGCGCCGATCGGCGTGAGGACTGAAATCTTGCCTTCAGCGATGTCTGCCTCGCCGGGAAACACCAACGTTACGGTTCTGGCTTCGCCTGCATCGGTGCTGTAGCTCACTGCGGATCCCATCCGCACGACCCCGGATGCAATGCGTCGGTCATCGACGATGCGAGCCCGGTCGAGCTCGGCGAGAAGTTCCTCGGCCGTCTCGAAACCCTTGGCAGCACGTATCTCGGCGAGGCGCACCAGCTTCTCGTGATCGGTGCGGGTGATGGTGATTGCAGGCTTGCGCCGGCCCATGGTGGTGGCCATTTTCAAAACTCTTCCAAAATGATCGAACCGCGGGCGCGACAACGGCACCAACGGCTTAAAGATTGTCTGTGTGGATTGGTTTGTCGCCGTACCTACATCGCCGCGTTTCGTAGCGCGTGTAGGCCTATGCCCCGCGGCCGGGGCGCGACGCGACCGAGCCGGGGGTTAGGTGCCCGCGATGGGGAACGCCCGTTCAAGCGGGAGGATGCAGCGATCGGTCGACATGCCGCAGAACGTGGGATACCCCGGACGCAAAGTCAAGCTAGGTGAATTCCGCACTCTCATCTGCGCCTGCCTATCGCTGCCGCTACGGCTGCTTGACAAGCATGTCGATATCGCCCACCTCTGGGGGATGACCAGCGTCTTTCCCCTCAACGGAAATCTCTTCAGGGTGTGTCCCATCGCGGGCAACTAGCCCCCGGTCGGGACGCGTTGCTCCTGGCTGCGGGGCACAATGCCGGTGGCGGTCGATCGAGGCCGCGCCTGCAATCTCCTTCCCTAACACGATGATCAGAACCGTCGACGCGCCTTGGGCGTGGGGCGGTCACCGCACGACGTAGGCCGGAAACGGTCCCGTCACGACGAGTGTCTCAACTCCCCGATCGCGCCAACGCGCAACAACCACGACGCGATTCCGCGTCTGGCGAGCTCCCTGCGCTCCGAGCAAGAACAGCGCGCCGAACAGGCGCATAATTGAAGATTGGACAGTCTCATGAACAACAACGAATGGCCGGTTCACGGCAGGATTACGGGGCCGCTCGTCATGATTGGGTTCGGCTCGATCGGAAAAGGAATGTTGCACCTGCTGGAGCGCCATTTCGAGTTCGACCGCTCACGCTTCGTCGTCATCGATCCGAACGACGCGGACCGCGCTCTTCTCGACGCGCATGGGATTCGCTTCGTGCACACGGCCGTCACCCACGATGGCTACCGTGACCTCCTGACACCGCTGCTCACCGAGGGCGGCGGGCAGGGTTTCTGCGTCAACGTGTCGGTCGACGTTTCATCGCGTGCCGTCATGGAGCTCTGCCGCGAAGTCGGGGCACTCTACATCGATACCGTCGCAGAGCCCTGGGCAGGCTTCTACCTCGACGAGAGCGCCGGCCCGGAGGCACGCACCAACTACGCCCTGCGCGAGATCATCCTCGAGGCGCAGGCGGAAAACCCTGGTGGCCCTACGGCCGTAAACTGCTGCGGCGCCAATCCGGGCCTCGTCTCATGGCTGGTCAAGCAGGCCCTGCTGAACCTTGCTGAGGACATGGACATCGAGGGTCCGGAGCCCAAGACGCGGGATGCATGGGCCGCGCTCATGCAGCGTGTCGGCGTCAAGGGCATCCACATCGCCGAGCGCGACACCCAGCGTTCGCTGTCGCCAAAGCCGGCCGGCACGTTCGTCAACACCTGGTCCGTCGAAGGATTCGTCGCCGAAGGCCTGCAGCCGGCCGAACTCGGCTGGGGCACGCACGAGACCTGGATGCCGGAGAACGGCCGCAGGCACGGGAAGGGCTCGCAGTCCGCGATCTACCTTCTCCAGCCAGGCGCGGACACGCGCGTTCGTTCCTGGACCCCGACCGCCGAAGCCCAGTACGCCTTCCTCGTCACCCACAACGAGGCGATCACTTTGTCGGACTACTTCACCGTGCGCGACGAGCACGGAACTGCTGCCTACCGCCCGACGTGCCACTACGCCTACCATCCATGCGACGACGCGGTACTGTCGCTGCACGAGATGTTCGGCAAGGCTGGAACGCCGCAGGAGACCTTCCACATCCTCGGCGAGGACGAGATCGCCGATGGTGTCGACGAGCTGGGCGTGCTGCTCTACGGGCACGACCGGAACGCCTACTGGTATGGCTCGACGCTTTCCATTGAAGAGGCCCGCGCGCTCGTCCCTCACCACAATGCGACGGGCCTCCAGGTGACCTCCGCCATCCTCGCCGGAATGGTGTGGGCGCTCGAAAACCCGTCGGCGGGCATCGTCGAGGTTGAGGAGCTCGACTTCCGTCGCTGCCTGGAAATCCAGACGCCCTATCTCGGCAAGGTGGCCGGGACCTACACCGACTGGACGCCGCTGGACGGCCGGCCCGGGTTCTTTCCGGAGAACATCGATGCATCGGATCCCTGGCAGTTCCGCAACGTGCTCGTTGGCTGAGGGCTTGGCTGCACGATGAACCGGCTGCGGCGGCAAGGGTTCTGTTCGCCGTAGCCGAAGGCTGCCGTCGTCACTGCTGCCTGAGCGAGCTATAATAGTCCCACACGACACTCCTTGTGTCGCAGGGAGGAAGCAATGGACCGCCTCGAATGCGACCGGATGTTCATCGCGGCACTGGAGACCGGGGGGTTCGCCAGCGCTTCTGAACGGCTGAAAACCAGTTCCGGCCAGGCATCCAAACTGGCTTCGAGACTGGAGGCGGACCTCGGCGTCAGGCTTTTGAACCGTGGTTTGCCCCCTGAAAAGTGGTCCTCCCTGAAGTAGGCTGTTGAGCCGTGGAGAGGACGTTGGAATGCCCCAGAAGAAGCACAGGCCCGAAGAGATCGTCGCGAATCTGCGCCAGGTCGACGTGCTGTTGTCGCAAGGCCGATCGGTTGGCGAAGCGGTTCGCTCGATCAGCGTGACGCAGTTCACGTATTACCGGTGGCGAAAGGAATTTGGTGGCCTGAACTGCGACCAGGTGAAGCGCCTCAAGGAGCTCGAGAAAGAGAACGACCGATTGCGCAAGGCGGTGTCGGACCTGACGCTCGAGAAGCTGATCCTGAAAGAGGCCGCCTCGGGAAACTACTAAGCCCCGCCCGTCGCCGCCGTTGCATCGACCATGTCATGGCGAAGTTCTCCGTCTCGGAGCGCTTTGCCTGCAAGGTCCTCGGCCAGCATCGCTCGACCCAGCGCAAGAAGCGCACAGGCAGGCCGGATGAAGAAGCGTTGACCGCCGACATCATCCGTCTTGCCTCACGCTACGGCCGCTATGGCTATCGCCGGATCACTGCGATGCTGCGGTCCAAGGGCTGGACGGTGAATGCCAAGCGCGTCGAACGGATCTGGCGGCGGGAGGGGCTGAAGGTTCCCCAAAAACAACCGAAGAAAGGCCGTCTCTGGCTGAATGACGGATCGTGCGTCCGGCTTCGGCCGGAGCATCCCAACCATGTCTGGTCCTACGACTTCGTCGAGGGCCGGACCCACAATGGCAGGAAGTTCCGCATGCTCAACATCATCGACGAGTTCACCCGGGAATGCCTGGCAATCCGCATCGATCGCAAGCTCAACTCGAGCGATGTCATTGACGTCCTGTCGGACCTGTTCATCCTGCGCGGTGTTCCCGGCCATGTTCGATCGGATAACGGTCCCGAGTTCGTTGCAAAAGCAGTGCGCGAATGGATCGTAGCTGTCGGCGCAAAGACTGCGTTCATCGAACCGGGAAGCCCTTGGGAGAACGGCTACTGCGAGAGCTTCAACTCGAAGCTGCGCGACGAACTGCTCAATGGTGAGATCTTCTACAGCCTGGCCGAGGCGAAGGTCATCATCGAGGCATGGCGGCGATACTATAACACCGAGCGGCCACACTCGTCGCTCGGATACAAACCACCGGCACCGGAGGCCGTTCTCTGGCCTGCACCACACGGGGGATCAACTCCATCATCGGCCGTCCAGATGGCTGTTAAACCCGTCATGCATTAAGACTGAAACCGGACCACCTTATGGGGTCAGACCACTCTCTTACGAGCATCATACGATTTGAGATTGGCTTTGAGAAAATTCTCAACCTGGATGCCACCCATCGCAAGCGCCACGGCGAGGCGTGGAAATTCAGAAGGAACCCAGTCGAGAATCAGCACGCTGATTCCTTCTTTGGCGCCGTCGGTACGTAGGTCATCTGCGAGCTGGCTCGGGACCGTGCAAGTCGCGCCTAAAATCCAGACAAGATCGGCATGATCGTTATGGCGGACGAAGTCTGGAATCTTAGATAGAACGTCCTTTCGCGGCAGGTCGTTCGTGTAGAGCTTTCACTCGAATGCGGCCGCGCCTTCAAAGGCGGGCTTGCCATCGACTCCACGCTGATATCCGCTATTGGCAAGCCGAAACGGAATGCCAGTAATTGCGTTGAGGTCGGCGGCGATCAGCCCCTCAAACCCTTTTTCACCCGTGGGATTAAGTTCGGAAAGAGCGCTCTTTAAGTTTCAATATGCTGTTCAAGGGATATGGGCATGGTGCGTTTCTTGCGCTGAATTACATATTTTAGTTTTGTTGTTAACGTCTACCATACCACGTTCCCTTACCCGCTCCATGCTGGGTCAGCTGGTTTGCTTCGACGAGCTTCGCCAGGTGCTTTTTGACCGTGTTTCGGTTCGCACCGGTTAGGTTGACGATTTCCGCAATCGTGATGCGCCCACGTTCTTTGACCGCATCGATGATCTGGAGCGAGAGTTCGGGCAGCGAGCCTAGGACAAACCGCTCCCGTTCGATCTTCTTCTCCAGGCGGCGTTTTTGCTGCTGCAATGCGCGCAGGAAATAGACGACCCACGGTTGCCAGTTTGGCTTCGAGCTTCGAATTGTTCTCTGGGTTTGACGCAGCGCCAGATAATAGCCCTCTTTGCTGTTCTCAATCACACTTTCGAGCGAGGAGTAGGGCACATAGGCGTAGCCGCTGCGCATCAGCAGGAGCGTCGTCAGGGCACGCGACAGCCTTCCGTTGCCGTCCTGGAATGGGTGGATCTCCAGAAACACCACTGTGAAGATTGCGGCGACGAGCAAAGGATGGAGGCTTTGCTCATTTAACGCGTTGCGGGTCCAATCGATCAGCTCTTGCATCCTACCGGGGGTATCGAAAGGCGTTGCCGTTTCGAAGATAACGCCGATTTCCTTTCCGTCAGGATCAAACGCGCTCACATGATTGGCGAGCGTCTTATATGCGCCACGATGACGCTCGTCCTTATCGCTAAAAGCGAGAAGGTCACGGTGGAGTTGCGTAATGTGGTTCTCGGTGAGGTCGATCGCGCCGAAATGCGCAAAAATGGTTTCCATGACCTGCGCATATCCCGCGACTTCCTGCTCATCACGAGAGTCGAAAGTTTTGATGTCGAGATTAGAGAGCAGTCGCTCCACTTCGGCGTCAGTAAGCTTGCCGCCTTCAATGCGGGTGGATGAACCGATGCTTTCAATCGTGGCGACGCGGCGCAGAGCCGATAGCCGCTCCGGTGCCAGCGTTCCAAGGGCGCGCCACGCCCCTTTGAATTCGTCGATCTCTGAGACGAGAGCGAGGATTTCATTGGTGAGTTGCAGGGAATCGATCTTGAGTGCCATACCCAAAAATATACCCGAAAATACCCATATCAGCAACGATTAGCTAGGGATGCCCGCAAAGATACCCATAAATACCCAAAATTGGCGGTATTTTGCGCATCGGCTAAAACGGTCAGGCTCTCGTAAACCGAGCCTAAAAGTCTCGACCTTGCGGCTTCGATCCCTGGCGCAAGAAGGCTGGGCTTCGCCCCCGGCGCGGAAAAGGGCATGGTTCCCAGGCTCCGCGCTTCGGCTTGTGCGCCCGCCGCGTTGATCCTTGCCCACGCCACCCCCATTCTCGCCGAAGGGCAGGAGTTCAGCGCAGGCTAAACCCACCTTATGAGGCATAGAAACCACTTCTATAACTCAAGCGTCTTCTGATTCACCGCGCAATCGAGTGAGGATGGCCTCCATGTCGGCATCGGCATTCTTGAGGGGCGGAGCGAACAGGGCCGGATTAACATTGTCGAGCCAAGCGTATCTGTCCAGCTTGTCGCGCACATCGCGCAGGCACCCCGAGAGTTCGGGCCGCTCCCAATAGTTCGGCATATCGAGCGTGAAGAAGCCGTGATCGCGGGAGTCGAGCAGGCCCTTGTCGCCGCCAGTTGCGCGGCGAATGTCTTCGACCTGGAGCAGGGGGCGGGATTGTTCGGCCAGGCTATCGCCGGAGCCGTTCACCTGATTCATGTTGACGTTGAAGCCGCGCACCATGACGGACGTGCGGCCAGAGCGATGCTCGATATCTCGCAGTGTGTCGGTATCGGGCAGACCGCGATAAATCGTGTGTACGACGGCCTTCTTCCAGATGCGCGCGGTCTCTTTCCCGTATCGGTTTTCGATCTGTGCGGCAGCGTTCTGGAACACACCGAGGAAGTTGATGCCGCCCTGGCGATACAGCGCCACGAAGTTTGCCTTGGAGACGATGAGCGACACTTACCGAGCAGAGCTCTCGCAATTCGGCGTGGATGTGGTGCTGGTTGAGCCAAGTGGTTTCAAAACGACTTGGCTCGATCACCTTGTTCGTCCTGCCGACACCGTGGCTCTGGCTGGATATGGCGCATTTGCCGAAGCACCCGAACAAACATTGAAAGCCATAGACGCCATGCTCGATACAAAACCTGAGCAGGATCCCGCCAAAGTTGCCAATGCTATTCGAATTCTGGTCGATTTACTGGCGGGCCAGCGTCCGGTGCGAACCGTCGTGGACTTTGTGGGGATGGCAGAACCGGTGCAGGCCATGAACGCTACTCTCGCTGAGTCAACGGCAGCAGTTTATAGGGCTTTCGGAAGCGAGGGGCTTTTGTCGCTAAAGCTTTAGCGACATGATCGACTACTCGGACGATACGGGTTTCGAGGCGATGCTGAGTGCGTCAACGAGAACGAGTTGAACCGAGGCGGGACGATCTTCTTTCGCGAGCAATAAAATCGGAGAACGGCGGGGCAGTCCGCCGTTCTCGTTTTCGTAACCGAACCCCAGTCAGCGCGGATTGCGTTGCAGCGTGGATTACCGCCAACAATGGTATCGAAGCAATCCGCACTGGGGGGCCAAGGTCAAACAACGCGACCACCAACTCCCGCAGTGTGGACAACGAGTCCAAGGCTGAGCCCGGCTCCATCGCAGCATCTAATCCGCCAATTCAGATTTCGGAAGAAGCGATAGTCGTCGACAACCCACTACATGTTGCGAACAAAGAACATCACAATGAGACCAACACCGGTCGCTCATGTCGTCGGTTTGCTTCTCGCAGGCTGCTCGAGCACGGTCACGGCCGAGGACCGAGACCAACGTTTTGGCTTATGCCCAGCCCGCACTAAGTATTCATGACAATTGCCTTGAGTGCGGCGCTTATCGTTGTCGCGTCGTGGTATTTGTTTGAATGTAGAAAGAAGCAAGGCATCTTTGGGACGACCGCAGACTAACGGTTTCCGGTGCCGAAATCATCAACCGAGGTGCCAAATCCTTATTTAACCGTTAACTCGATCACACATACGGTACCGTCAAGCGCTGCTCCAACTGTCACGGACGACGGAATGATGTCAGTCATCAATATGATTGAAAGCGGGGCGGTCGTTATTCTCGCCGCGCTTTTCCTCGCCTTTCTCGGTGGTCGTCTAGATCGTTCGTTTTGGATCAAGAGCATCGTCGTCGGTATGGTCTTCGGCGCGACCGGATTGATCAGCATGGTCTCGCCCGTCGAGTTCGCGCCAGGCTTTTTTGCAGATGGGCGCAATGTCGTGATGGCGTTCTCAGGAACGATTGGCGGACCTGTGAGTGCCATCATTACGGCCGCCACGCTTTCCGGCATGCGGATGAGTCTGGGTGGCGCGGGCTTAGCTCCCGCGCTTGCTGGCATTTGGCTGGTGGCCGCCTTCTCTTCGGCAATGTGGGTTTGGCTACACGCTCGAGGGCACGCGCACCTTGCACCGAAACACGTGCTTGTTCTCGCAACGATGGCCGCAGTGCTTCCTCCACTTGCCTTGCTGGGCCTCGGTGACGCTTCAGGCAATGAGGTGTTCCAAAACCTCATCGCGTTGACTGTGCCCACAAATTTCATAGGCGTTCTCCTCCTCGGCTTCCTGATCATCAACGATCAGCAGCGCCGCTGGGCGGTGTCGGCTTATTCCGAAAGTCAGGCCCGGCTGCAGGCCATCGCCAGCAATGCGCCGGGCGTCCTCTTCCAGCTTTTTATCGGGCCCGATGGGGTCGGGCGCTTTTCCTATGTATCCGGCGGCGCGGAACGTGTCCTGGGCGTCCCGGCTGAGGACATCGTCGACAAGCCTGGGACCATCTCGCGCATGATTTCTCGTGAGGCACTGGCCGAGGTCGAACGCCACCTCATACGCTCGGCCGAAACCCGCCAGGCCTGGTCGCTGGAGGCCGAATTCACCAAGCCGAACGGGGAGAAGGTATGGATGCGCGCGGCGGCTGAGCCGCGGATCGATGTCCGTGGTGAATTGGTTTGGGACGGGTCGCTCTTCGATATCACGGAGCGGAAACGTAGCGAGCAGATGAAGAACGACTTCATCTCGACGGTGAGCCATGAACTCAGGACGCCGCTTACGTCAATCCGCGGCTCGCTGGGACTTGTCGCGGCAGGAGCAGCTGGCGAGATTCCGCAGAAGGTTGCCGGGCTGATCAAAATAGCCCACTCCAACAGCGAGCGCCTTGTCAGGCTCATCAACGACATTCTGGACATCGAGAAGATCGAATCCGGACGGATGCCTTTCGATCCTCGGCCGATGGCTCTCCGGCTGCTCGTCGAGCAGGCGATCGAAAGCAGCGGAAACTACCTCGCCGACCGCAACGTCTCCATCATTCTGGACGACCAGGCGCCTGGTGCATTGGCTGCAGTTGATCCAGACAGGCTGCACCAGGTGATGCTCAACCTGCTGTCGAATGCGATCAAATACTCGCCACAGGACGGTCGAGTGGAGGTGCGCCTGACGCGACAGGAAAACATGATCCGCGTGTCCGTGGTCGATCAAGGCCCTGGTATCCCCCTTGCGTTCCAGTCGAGGATCTTTGGCAAATTCGAGCAAGCGGACTCGTCCGACTCGCGGCAAAAAGGTGGCACGGGGCTAGGCCTGAGCATCGTGAAGGCTATTGTCGAGCGGTTGGGCGGCCTCGTGTCATTTGAGACAGGGCCGGAAGCAGGAACATCTTTCCATGTAGACCTCCCGGAAGCCAGCGACCGTCGTTCAGTGTCCCGCGACACGGTTTCGACGGATGGCCAGAGCGCGCCGCGCCGCGTGCTTGTTGTCGAGGACGAAAGTGACATTGCCGATATCATCGCGGTCGCACTTGCGCAGGACGGACTGCAAAGCGACATCGCGCCCGATATAGAAACGGCCAAAAATCTACTGGCGAGCAATCGCTATGTCGCCATGACCCTAGACATGAAACTCGCAGGCCGGTCAGGCCTCACACTTTACGATCACCTGCGAAACACCGCCAAGGGCCTGGACCTGCCCGTCATCATCATCTCCGCCTTCATTGACGAGGCTCGCAAATCCCTAAACGGTTCTGCCCTTGGCATCGTCGATTGGCTGGAAAAGCCGATCGACATGGATCGGCTGCGCGCCGCGGTCGAGAAATCCACCGAGGGATCATTCAGACGTATGCCGACCGTTCTCCATGTCGAGGACGATGAGGGCGTTCTTGCGGTCATGTCGGCCGGTCTGGGTAACGCTATCGCAATCACATCCGCGCGCAACGTGCAGGAGGCCCGGTTCGAGCTGCAGCAGAAGCATTTCGACCTCGTGATACTGGATCTGACTCTGCCGGATGGGTCAGGGGCCGAGCTACTTAGCGCCATACCGAGCGACACTGTAGTTGTCATTTTTTCTGCGTCCGAAATCGACGAACATCTGGCGGCGCAGGTCGAACTGGCTCTGACGAAAACAAAGACATCAGAGATCGCTATCGCCGAACTGGTTCGGAAACTAACCTCGGCGCGAGCTGGCAAGTTCGTCGCAGCGCCGGAACAGAAAGGATAGACCAATGGCGACCTTGCGCGTGCTCTACGTCGACGACGAGGCGGATATACGTGAGGTAGCCGCGATGTCGCTTACACTCGATCCCGCTCTCGACGTCCGGACATGCGCGTCGGGCAAGGAGGCGCTTGCCGTCGCTGCTGCCTGGCTGCCCCATCTCATTCTGCTCGACGTCATGATGCCGGGGATGGACGGTCCGGAAACCTTGGCGCAATTGAAAGCAGCCAGGCAGACGACGGCTATTCCAATCGTGTTCATCACCGCCAGGACCCAAGCATACGAGATCGAACGTTTCCTCTCGCTCGGCGCAATCGGGGTCATTGCAAAACCATTCGATCCGATGGAACTCGCCGCGCAGGCGCGACGCTATCTTGACGGGCCCGTTGAACGATGAGATGCATGAGCAGGAGATATGGACTACAAATCCTTCTCATCGCTCTCACTATGGTGCCGAGCCATGCCGCCAACATCTCGGCTGAGGCACCCGGCGAAATGAAGCACGGCGAGCCATCCGCGCTTTGGAGCCGGTCCGTAGCTGTCCGAGGGCCTTCACCGTCCCGCGTCACCATACAAGGCACTGAGATCGATGGCCGCTTCGTGCCGCAGACGGTCAGTGTCCCGGATGACAAGTCAGATAAAACCTCGACGGCGCCGCTTCCTCTTGGCACGAACCTGCTCGACCAACTCGAACCGCAGCTGTTCGGCGGCGAGGAGCGGGTCCAGATCATGCGGTCTAAAGTGGGTTTGACAATTCATTGTGGTGAAGGAATCGCGCCGGCCGGTATCGTCCTGAAAACAGGCGCTTCTCATTTTCCGCGCGCGGCGCGCCTAAGGCTCGTCGCCGCAGGCGCCGGTTCGGGCGAGCCGCTTGGGCTGTCAATTGTCGAAGGAGGGGGCGATGCGCCTGCGCCACCGCAGGCGCTGACCGGCTCCGATGGCGTCAGCCTGAAAATCCCTCCGAGCCCAGCGGACGATCCTCGAGACTTGGTAGTCAACTGCCCGCCAGGCCAGGCCAGCTTCCGACTGAATTCTCTCAGCTTGGAGCCCGGCCCGACAACCAGCCAGACTTCGCGCACCGGAACATGGCTTTGGAATGCCAAGGCATGGCTGGCCCAGCCGGTGCAGATTGAAGAATGGGCAGTGTCTGCGCGGCTCGACCGCGTCTTCCTGCAACTGAAGATCGACGATGGCGGGGTAACAGGCGGGACTGCTCTCGCCGATCTTGTGGGCCGCCTGGCCAGGCGCGGTATTTCGGTCCATGCGGTCGAAGGCGATCCGGCAATGGTCACCGCCGACGGGCTCAGCCACGCGTTGCGGCGCGTCGCCGCAATCCGCCGCTATCAATTGGCAGGCCCCCCGGCTGGGCGTCTTGCGGGCCTGCAGTTCGATATCGAGCCGTATCTTCTGGCTGATTTTGCGCTTGATCCCGTAAGCTTCTGGAGCCGATGGGCAGAGGCGATCCAGGCACTCTCCTCGGCTTGGGGCGAGCCGGTGTCCATTGTCGTCCCATTCTGGATGCTCGATGCTGACGCTGGTGCCGCAGCGATTGCCGCGGCGCGCCCCGCCATTTCCGACCTCACGGTCATGGCATACCGCACGGAGATAGGCGAAGTGACTTCATTGAGCGAGCCATGGCTCGCCTGGGGAGCGCTCAACGACGTTCCCGTCAGGGTCGCCATCGAAAACGGCCCGCTCGACATTGAGGTGCATCGGACCTTCGTTCGCGCCAAGACGGGCAGTGTGCTGCTGAGAATGGGAGACCGGACGGCAACCGTTTCGCTGTTTTCGGAACCGGTCGCGGCGCGAGGAGCTGCGTTGGCATATGCCTTTCAACGTGAAACGCGTGTCAATCCAGCGCGAATCAGCTTTATGAACAATGTGGATAAACTAGCGGTTGCGCGAGCCGAACTCTCGCGTCTGCTTGCCGCGTGGCCGTCCTTCGACGGTCTTATGATCCACGCGCTGGATGAAACGGATCGCGGTCTTGGGGGCCCGCGCATCCCAATGCCGGAGGCCAGAGTCGATGAACCCCAAGCACCGAATCCTGATTTGTGACGACGACCCGCTGTTGATTGAACTGATGAGTTTTCGCCTCAAGGCGAAGGGATTCGGCGTGATCACGGCCATGGACGGCGATGAGGCTCTTTCCAAGGTTGCGAGCGAGCAGCCCTCCTTGGTCGTGCTCGATGCGATGATGCCCCGCCTCGACGGTTTCGAAGTGCTCTCGCGAATGAAGAGCGACGCCGGCGTGGCGCACATCCCCGTCATCATGCTCACCGCGCGCAAAGGTGAAAAGGATATCGTGTCGGCTCTAGAGCGCGGTGCGGACGACTATCTCGTCAAGCCGTTCATCCCCGAGGAATTGCTCGCGCGCCTGTCCAAGCTTCTGGCGCGGCAGGCGTCGAGACAATAATGAAGCCGCGTCGCGTTCTGGCCCTGGCTTTGCTAACCGGCTTGCTTTCCGTCGGTGGTGGAGAACAGGCTGCATCGCAGACGGCCGAAGAACTTCTTCGCGAAGGATCGGCCGCGCGCATGGAACAGCGTTTTAAAGATGCTGTTTCGCTGCTCGATCGCGCCAAGACGCTTGATCCCCTCAATGCGGACGTATTGGTTCAGCTTGGCTTCGCCCGACTAGCGCTCGCAAACAACCCCGCCGCGCGCCAGGCATTCGAGCAAGCGCTCGCGCTAGCACCATCCTATGAGGACGCACGGTTCGGCCTGGCGCAGATCGCGTTCAGAAGCGGCAATTTCGCCGAAGCGCGAAAGCTGGCCGAAACGGTGCTTGGCGCGCAGCCAGAGAACGCCGAGGCGAGGCAACTGCTCGGATCGATAGAGGCTGCGGAAACGGCCAAGCAGGCCGAACCGCAACCAGACATCGCAAGGCAACTCGCCAAACGGGCCAAGCCGGCGCCGAGCCGGCTGGAGATCACGCTTCAGCAGGCGCGGAAGCTGCGCGAGGAAGGCCGCTTTACCGAAGCCGAGACCATATATCGCGAGACGCTTGCATTGTCGCCCGGCAATGCCGACGTCTTGGTCGCGCTCGGGCTGGTTACCGGGTCCCAGCAGAAACTCGACGACGCTGAAACGTTTTTTCGGGCCGCTCTGGAAAGAGCGCCGGACTATCTCGACGCGCGTCTGGGGCTTGTTCGCGTCGCAATGTGGCGTGGCGACCGATCTGGGGCCAAGACTCTTGTCGGCCGTGTGTTGGCGGATCACCCCGACAGCACCGAGGCCCGGATACTTGCCGCCCGCATTAGCCTGCAGGAAGGCGACGTCCGGGCGGCCCAGGCGCAGTTTCAGGCCGTCCTGGACCGGGAACCAGATGACACCGAGGCCCTGCTCGGCCTTGGCGATGCGCAACGCGCGACTGGCGATGATCGCGCGGCCCGGATCAACTACCGCAGGGCGTTGGTGCTCGAACCCTCCTCAGCCGACATTCAGCAGCGCCTGAACCAGCCGCCGCCGAAGAAGTGGCGGGTCGACATCGGCACCGAGGTGAGCGACCTCACCGGAGGGCTGTCCTCATGGACGGACAGCGCTTTCGGCCTCATGTACACGCTGCAGCCGGGGACCACCGTTGGAGCCCGAACTCGGGTGGCGACTCGATATGGCGAAACCGACGTCCAGATCGAGGCGCGCATCGACCATGCGTTTTCGCAGGATTTTTCCTCCTACGGCATCGTGGCAGGCACACCGGACGCCGATTTCCTAGCGCGTTTTTCTGTGGGCGGCGGGGCGGCTTGGCGCGTCTACGCTCCTGCTGGCCCACTGGGACCGTTGTTGCTCACCCTCGATGGCCGGCACGACGTTTTCCACGACACGTCGGTGACCACGGTTTCTCCCGCAGCGCAGTATTTCTTCTTCGACGAACGGTTGGGGTTGCAAGTCCGTTGGATACACTCGGCTAACGACGAGGGCACTTCGTCCAACGGTTACGCAATTCGCGCCGACCTCGCGGCGACCGACAGGCTGCGCTTTTTCGCCGGCTACAGCGACGCTCCCGAAATTTCTGAAGGAGCGCTGATCGACACCAAGACCGGGTTCACGGGAATTTCCTTCGATTTGTCGGATACGCTGACCCTGCGGGCGAACTACGCCTACGAACACCGCGAAACGTTCGACAGGAACATTTTCGGCCTCGGCCTTGCGGTCCGGTTCTGACATGCTCTTCTACATTTGGACATTGTCGATTGTCATCGGATCGAGCGCGCTGGCGATCATGATAGTGCTGGTCGTCCTCAGAATCCTTCACGAAAGACGCCACGCGCGCGACGAAATCCTGCGCCGTAAGCTGATGACCTCGTTGATCCGCTTCAGCGAGGATGGCGAACGGGATGCGCTGATGGCGGTACTCGGTGAAATACCCGCGGCAATCGTGGCAGATTCCGGATTCGAATTCCTGTCGCTGCTGCGCGGGGATGAACGCCAGAGAATCGAGGACGTTTTCGGGGAAACGCGCCTGCCTGAGTTTGCCCGCAGACGTCTGCGCAAGGGCAATGAAGCGGAACGCATTCATAGCGCCGAAATCCTCACTGCGTTTCCGGGAACCGCCAGCGTGGAGGCCCTGCTCGAAGCGCTCGACGATCGCTCCCGGGAAGTCCGCATCGCCGCTTCAATCTCGCTAAACGCGCTCGGCGCGCTTCCGGCATTGCAGACCGTGCTCGAGCGGATTGGTCCGAGAGGTTTGCGCTCCCGCCGGCTGATCGATCTGTTCGAAAGCCTTCCCGCGGACCGCAGCGGCGAACTTCTCGCTAATGCGCTGATGGAGGACGGCTCGCCCTTCGTCAGGGCAGCGGCCATCGAGGCGCTCTCGCTCACGGAAGACTACCGTTTCCTGCGCGAGGTGGAAGTCTTGGCACGCGACCGATCGCCGGAAGTCGCCGCGGCCGCTCTTCGCGCGCTTGGCCGATCTGGTCATCCGGCGGCGGCGGGAACCGTGCTCGCGAGCTTGGGAAGCGGGGATTGGGAGGTACGCAGGGAGGCTGCGGAGGCGGCCGGCCGCATCGGCATCGCAGAAGCGGTAGAATCACTAACGTCGCTACTTGGGGATGGCGAGTGGGCCGTCCGCTACGCAGCGGGCAAATCCCTCAAGGAAATCGGAGCGACCGGGATGGAAGCGCTTCGGCGGACGGCAGTGGAGGAGACATCGCGCAGCCAGCGCACCGCTTCGCTCATCCTTTCAGAGGGGCTGGCCGCATGACCGACAGTTGGTACGGTCTGCTGCTCAACGTGGCAGGCGTGATCGCCTGGATCGTTATCGTCTTCGGGCTGATACAAACCGCTGTGTATCTTCTGCAGCTGGTGATTGCGGCTTACGCACTCTCCAGGCGCCCGCCCGTCGCTCGCTCGAGCCTGTTGTGGTATCGCTACGGCGACATTGCGCCCCCGATCTCGCTGGTTGTGCCCGCCTATAACGAGCAGATGAACATAGTGGAGAGCGTCCATTCCATGCTGTCGCTCGAATACCCCGCCTACGAGGTCATCGTCGTCAATGACGGATCCAAGGACGAGACGCTGAAGCGGCTGATCGACGCCTTCGAACTCGTATCTGTCCGGCGGCCCTTCGAGGAAACCCTCAAGCATGAACCGATCAGAGGGATCTATGCCTCGCCGCGATCCGATCGGCTGTTTGTTGTCGACAAATCCAATGGCGGCAAGGCCGATGCCCAGAACGCCGGCATCAACGTTTCGCGCGCACCGATCTTTTGCGTCATCGACGGCGATTCTATCCTCGAGCCGGATGCTTTGCTGAGAGCCGTGCAGCCGTTCATTGAGGACCCGGAACGAACGATCGCCGTCGGCGGCACCATCCGCATCGCGAACAACTCGACGATAGAAAGCGGGCGTGTGAAGACGGTTCGCCTCCCAAAGAAAATTTTGCCGCTCTTTCAAGTGGTCGAATATCTGCGCGCCTTCCTGATGGCGCGCCTGGCCTGGAGTCACGTCAACACGCTCATGCTGGTATCGGGCGCGTTCGGCGTATTCAGACGGAGGGAGGCTATCGCGGTCGGCGGGTTCACCAAGGGCTCCATGGGCGAGGACCTCGATTTCGTCATCAAGCTTCATCGCTACATGCTGGACAACAAGAAAGAGTACCGGATCGAGTTCATTCCCGAGCCCGTCTGCTGGACCGAGGCGCCGGAAACACTGGCTGTATTGGCCCGGCAACGCTCGCGCTGGCAACGCGGGGCACTGGAAGTGTTCTTCCGTTATCGGAGCATGCTGTTCAATCCCAGATACGGCCGCGTGGGCTTCCTCGGTTTCGGCCACATTCTGGTCGTTGACGTGCTAGGGCCGATCATGGAAGTGCTCGGCTACATCCTGATGCCGCTCTTTTGGCTGATGGGAGTGCTCTCTACGGAACACATGCTTGCCTACACCGCGCTCGTTTTCGTCTACGGCGTTTTCGTAAGCGTCGCCTCACTGATCCTGGAGGAGTTGGAGCTGAAGCGCTTTCCGCGCCCCCGAGACCTCGCGATTCTGACGCTAGCGGCGGTTGCCGAGAATTTCGGGTATCGTCAGCTCAACAATTTCTGGCGCGTCAAGGGATATTGGCAGTATCTGCGCGCTGATAACAATTGGGGCGAGATGACCCGAACAGGCTTTTCGAAGCAAGGCTGATCGCGATCATCTCGCGGGGTCGGAAGCCATCTCTAATGCCTTGATCAGTTGGTCCAGCGCCGCAGTGGCTTGATCGCCGCCCAGTCCTTCGATCAGCACGGACTCCATCTCAAATGCCCTGTTGCTGATCTCGGGGAAGCCGAGCGTTCCGCCAGTACCCGCAAGCGAATGCGCGATCCCCGCCAGGACCGATATTGCTTCCGCATCGCCACCATAGGCGCCAGATGATCTGAATTCTCGAAGATGACGAAGTTCAGACCGGCACCTTTCAAGGAAACGCTGTCGGATTCGATCTAGCGGGTCAGAAGTCACAGGTAGGCCGGCGATCGAGTCATCATATTACCAGCATGAAGGCGGTGCCTCTCAGCGTCAATATCGTACCTGTCTTGAGTTCAAGGCGATGCGTAGCTAACGGACAACAGGCATGCGTTCGGGGGAAAGTTCGCTGATGAATTCGGCGCCGTCGGGGGTGATGGCCACGATCTCTTCAAACTGGAAAACCGCTGATGCTCAAGTTTCGGTTCGAAATGCAGGATCATGCCAGACCTGATCACCGTTGTGTCGGTGACGGAGATCGAAGGTGGCTCCGTCACATCTAGCCCGCCGCCATGGCCTATCCGCGAGATGGCTCCGTAGTGACAGTCCAGACCCGCATCCTTCCAGAGTCTCCGGAAGTCATTGTAGACGTCACAACATTCCCTTCCCGACCGGATTGAAGAGGCAAGCTCGACCGTCAGGCCGCGTGTCAGCTCGTAGAGCTCGACCTCCCACGGCAGCGGTTCACCCGCCCGGGCCGTCCGGTTTCGATCAGCGGGGTAACCGCCGTAAGACGCACGAAAGTCCGTCCATATGTAATGTCCGTCTTCAAGACGACGTGTTCCGGGTGGGCGGCAGTAGATGAAATCGCCCTTGTTGAACAGCATCGCGATCGGGTCCGCGCTTTCTGCACCGTTGCGGTAGATCCGCTCCTGAACCATGGAACAGAGCGAGGGAGGGCAGAAATTGGAGCCAATTCGGAGCCGACGCTCTTTGCGGCGCAGTCCGTGGACGAAGTTCGATAAACCATGGCGCGGATAGGCACGACGCATCTGCGCCTCAGGCTCAGTGACATAAACGGTGATGGCTGCTTGTGGCCATCCCCAAATTGGCTGCGAAAGAATGAAAAGGGGGCGCAGCAGTATCGACAAGATGCCCATTGTCAGACATCTGAGTACTTCTGCGGCTGCCTCTTTGCGAATTTAGGGCTGCCGGATAGAGTGAGGCCCCTCTAATTGGTTATCGCTCTGCCGCACTTGCACCTGTCTCGAGGTGCGATCTCGTTGATTGCTGAAAAAATCGCGCTATGCATCTGCAACGGGCGCCAGCTCGCCTGAAATGGTCGGAACCAATTCAGCGACTGTGGGATGGATATGCATGGTGTTGGTGAGGACATCTACCGTTGCCCCCAACTGGATCATGCCCAGGATGGAATGGATCGCTTCATCGCCACCGGGCCCGAATATCGCGCCGCCAAGGATCGCGCGGGTGTCGGCGTCGACGACAATCTTCATCAGACCCTGCGTTTCACCTTTTTCGACGGCACGACCCACTCGGTTCATCGGGCGTTTGCCGATCAGGACTTTGTGGCCCTTCGCAAGAGCCTCGGTTTCCGACAGCCCCGTCCGGCCAAGCGGCGGGTCAATGTAGAGACCGTAGCTCATGACGCGGTCCGAGACCTTGCGGTCGCCACTTTCGAGCAAGTTGGACGCCACAATCTCAAAGTCATTATACGAGGTGTGGGTAAAGGCGCCTCTCCCGTTACAGTCTCCCAAGGCCCAGATGCCGGGAATGCTCGTTTCCAGGCGATCATTGACCCGAATATAGCCGCGTTTGTCGAATTCCACCCCCGCCTGGTCCAGGCCTAGATCGTCGGTGTTTGGCTGGCGGCCGACCGCAAGCAGGATATGGGAGCAGGCGACTTCGGGTTCGCCTGAGGTACAAACCACCCCCACGACAGGACCGGTCTCTGAATGCAAAAAGTGGATGCACTCGGCATTGGTGCGCACCGCAATGCCTTCTGCTTCCAGCACCTCGCGGATCGCCTCGGAAATCTCGGGATCTTCCTTGCTAGCCAGACGCGGACCGCGCTCGATAATTGTGACACGAGACCCAAAACGCCGGAACATTTGTGCGAATTCAAGCCCGATGTAGCTGCCACCGACGATCACCAGATGGTCAGGGCGCTCGTTCAGTTTGAAAATATCCGAATTGGTCAGGACGTCGACCTGATCGAGTCCTGGCAGATTGGGAATGGCAGCGCGAGCACCGACATTGAGGAAAATCTGGCCTGCGACGTAGATGTCGTCACCCAGCCTGACGCGGCTGGGCGATTCAAGCCGTGCGTGCCCGCGCACCAGCGTCAGCCCACTCATGCCGCCCAGCCAGGATTCGACACTATTGCGGGAATTGGCGCTGATGGCCAACGCCCGGCGCAAAACGGCATTGAAGTTGACCTCTGGGGTTGCGCCGACGGTGACGCCGTGTTCTTGCGCATGGGCAACCGAATGCGCGATCTTCGCGCTGGCCACCAATGCCTTGGTCGGGGTGCAGCCGGTATTAACGCAGGTGCCGCCGACCTGTTCTCGCTCGATCAGCGCTACGGTCTGGCCGGCGGCTGTCAATCGCCCCGCCAAAGGCGGGCCGGCTTGACCCGCACCTACGATGATCGCATCGAATGACTTGGTCATGACGCCCTAGGATAATGAGAGGTCAGGTCGTTTCCTGCGAGGATAGCGTCGAGCGGGGCCATTGGCGAGGCGTTGTTGCATTCCAAAGGCCATAACGTTTCATTGGAATAGCGCCCACGCGCCTCGTAGCGATATAGGTTATTTCGGCATGGCCGCGCTGTAGTCCAGGCCATCCAGCAACAGCATCATCATCATCAGTTCGATATGCGCAGCTCCAGCCCGGTAGCAAAAGCAAAGGTTTCCGATTGTGCGCAGCAGATCAAATGGTGCCACGTCGGTACTGACTTCGCCCGCATAAGCGCCGCGGCGATGCCGAGCATGAAGGTCCCTGCCCGCAGCACTTCGGGAGTGACGAGGTCGAGCAAGGTCAGGATCGCCAGCAGGGCGGCCGCGAGAAGGCCTAGCAGCTGCGCCGCCATCAGCATCCCGCGGCGGTCGACGATGTCGGCTAGCGCGCCGGCCGGAAGCGCGAGCAGGAACATCCAGCGTCGTCGCCGCCTGCGATCGCCCTCTTCCCGGAACGCCGCAAGGGGCGGACGTTTCGGCGTCTGCCCGGATTGAACCCTGGCCCAGTAGCCTCGTGGCGGTTTGGGAACCTGAAGACGGGCGCATAGCTTAGCGATTGCGACATCCGACAGGCCAAGTTCCCGGGCACCCCTGCGTCGGCTTTTCCCAAACCAGCGCGAACAGTCCCTCGCGCGAGAGCTCATTTGACGACATTTGGGCTCCTTTCTGGTCAATGGCGCCGGGCACCCTTCGTCTTGCTATCGACACCTATCTCTTTTCATGAGCGACTTTCGACATCGGTGATTGATTTTCAATCCTTGAGCTGTAAATTCCCTTCGACAGAATGTGCGATGCATGATTGCTTTTCGACGATCATGAGAGAAAGCCGACATGAAACTGGATATCGGGACTCCTGCCCATTTTCAGAACGAACCCGTTCCAGAGGGCACGCGGCTCGCAGGGTGGGCCGCTCTCGTCCACGTGCTCGACGTGAAGGCGCCCGTGAGAAGCCCCGCCTGCATTTCCGAACGCCATGTGCGCGGCAATCGCCGGCAGGAGGGCATCTGGGAAGTCTACGACAAGCGATATCAACCGGACGACACCCTGGACGCCCATCTCGGCTTTGCCCTGCGCCATGAGCCGATCGATCTTCTGGTTCTCAAACGCATCCTCGATGCATTGCCGGAACAGGACCTCATAGATTTCATCCAGCGAACACCGACCGGCGCGGTGACGCGGCGCGCGTGGTTCTTTTATGAAATTCTGAGCGGCAAGCGCCTCGATATCGACGACGCCCCCACAGTCACCGCCGTCGACGCACTCGATCCCGAAGTCTATTTCACCGGCCCCGCGTCGCTGTCTCTGCGCCATCGCGTGCGTAACAATTTGCTTGGCACGGGTACGTTCTGTCCGATCATCAGGCGCACGAGAAAGCTGGAAGCATTTCTGGCCCTCGACCTTTCCAGAAAGGCGCAGGAGACCATCGGCCGAACGGGCGCACATGTCGTTTCCCGGGCCGCGAGCTTTCTCCTTCTCGCCGACAGCCGCGCGAGCTTTGAAATCGAAGGGGAAGGCGCACCGGCCAACCGGCTCGAGCGTTGGGGGCGTGCTGTTTTGGAGGCCGGCAAGCGTCCGCTAAACCAGACCGAGATCTACCGCCTGCACCGCATCCTCATCGGCGACGACCGGTTCACCGAGATCGGATATCGCAGCGAGGGTGTGTTTCTGGGCGAGCGGGACCATAACCATGATCCGCTGCCCGAGTTCATCGGTGCCCGTCCTCAGGATGTTCCCGAGATCATGAGCGGCCTCAATGAATGCAACAACAGGCTGCGGACCTCAGACGTCGATCCTGTCCTGCAGGCCGCGGCAATCGCGTTCGGGTTTGTCTATGTGCACCCGCTGGCCGACGGCAACGGGCGCCTACATCGCTGTCTCATTCACCACGTGCTCGCCGAGCGCAAATACACCCCGCCAGGCATGGTATTTCCCGTTTCCGCCGTCATGCTGGATCGCATCGACGACTACGTCACGACCCTGAAGCGGCATTCCGGTCTCCTGATGGAGTTCATCGACTGGCGCGCCCAGCCCACTCACAATGTCGAGGTGACCAATGACACGGCGGACCTCTATCGCTATTTCGACTGCACCGAGGAGGCTGAGTTCTTGTTTAGCTGCGTGCAGCAAACCGTAGAGGTCGATCTGCCGCGCGAGATCGACTACCTAAAATGCCGCGATCAGGCGCTGACCGCCATCATGAACCTGGTCGAAATGCCTGACCGCATGGCGCAGGACCTCATCATGCATATCCGCCAGAACGGCGGGTCTCTCAGCAAGCGCCGCCGCGCCAGCGAGTTTGAGAAGCTGCGTGATGAAGAGGTGCAGCAAATCGAGGCAATTGTCGCGGATGCCTTCGAAGATTTTGACAATAGATACGGCATAGAACCCTAAGCTTCAGCCATCGTGTTGTTCGGGATCGCGCTGCGGTTCGAGCAGATAGAGATCGCCACGACGGGTATGGCGGAAGGGTGCCTCGGCGAAAGATACGGGCACGCGTCAGCGCGGAGTTCGAATCCCTCTCGGTGCGCCGCACCGGGTGAAGATGACAACTACGTTTACGCTATTGCCCTATAAACGTGCCTTCGCTGACAGGGAGTAACTTCTCTGAAATTAAGGATGTTTCTTGCTCACTGGCCTGACTATCGGCACAGGTGGTTTCGGTGGCCTTTTTTGCTGCGCCAACGGCCTTCGGCGAGATCGGGTAAGCGTGACAACGGCGGCAGGTGGCCGCCGCTTTCTCTTCGCATTTGAGCTAGTCTAGACACCGACTCGCTTGCTTATCTCTTTGTAGTAAGCGTCCTCGAAGGCTCGGGAGTGATTAGCTCTTAAGGTTGTAATCTGAGCGACAGGTGCGGCAGGATTTTTCAGTGCAGATAGGAGGCATAGAAATTTCGCGTGCGTAATGCCGGTTCCACGGGATGGATTTGGTGCCTTTAACGCGTCAAACATTGACTTAAATGTTGGAAGATCGGTCGCAAGTTTCATATGGAATTTGTATGTGTCGCGCACACCGGAATTTAAGGTATCCCCGAGAAGACGCTTAAGAGGCGTCTCTTCGGGCGAACCGTGAAACAAGGGAATGAACGAAGCCGCCAGACGACCCAGCCGCTCATGCGGTGACCAAACGTTTCGGGCATCTCGAAGAGTTGTGAGAATCTGCGCGGGCGTCCCATATTTCGACAGCAGCCAAAGCCTTGAATAGAGCCCAAAGTAGCTTTGTGGATCATTGCTCGCGATGACAGCCTCAAGCATTGCGTGACATCGCTTGTTTTTGACAAATGTTTCGACAAGATAGTTTGACATCTCCACCATCGCGGCGTCATCAACAAGAAGACCTGACTGACTTGCCCTTGCTAGAATGCCCGCGATCGATGGAGTAAGGGGGCGACTTCTTATAAACGAATAAACATTCTGTCGAACCGATGGTCTTCTTTTGACAAGATCTTCGAGGGCTTCAGGCTTCACCATAGCGCCGGTTTTAGCCGCAAGACCCAGCCATCGCTTCAGAACCTTTTCGCCGTTCCCTGCGTCAAATGATTTTTTACGAAGTCCTTGCCTGATTCTGGCTTCAACATGAGATCGCTGCCGGTCCAGCGGAAGTCCGTGTTTCACGCGGTGATCGACGCTTGCCTGAACTGAATCTAGCCGCGCGTTCTCGAAAATTCGGAAATGTCGGATAGCCTCGGACCGTGTAAGAATGACTGTCTTGCCGCTGTTCAAACGAACCTGCTTCGTCTGAAGGACGAGATCGACGGTCTTCAATGCCCGTTTGGCATCGACGATCGTGTCTACACCTATATCGATGTCGTCCATGTAACGCACGAAGTCTCGTCCGGGATCGCTCGCAAGGTACGAATCTAGCTCGTAGAGGAAGCAGTGCGCTAACAAGCGAGGTGCATCAAGATTGATCTGGGGCAACCCAACCTCGATGCGAGGAGTGTAATCCGGCTGCCAAAGAAGATCACTGAGGACGTATATAAGCATATCAATCACACATTCATCGACGCCGCTGATCGAAGCAATGGCGTTGCGGAGATGAACGTATGAAATACTGTCGTAGTAGTTGGCGATATCTGTTACGACGACGAACTTGCGCGTCTTTGAAAACTCAAACAGCTCCTTCTGGAAATTCAACCAAGCTGCGAACGTCCCGTAACCACTCGGTGGTGACGAGAACTTGTGGTCCTTCGGTTCAAAGAATGCCTTGCTCGTAGGCGCCTTACCTTTGATTTCAGAATAGAGAGCATCAGATAGGCACTGCAAGACGATGGCATCTCGTATGCTTGGAATGACGAGCTGCCTGCAAAGCCCTTTGCTTTTTTCGACAAGGATCCGTTGCGCTTTCTGCGGTACATAATCACCTGATAATATCAAATGCGAAAGTTTTTGGCTCTCTACTTTGCGTGACACATGGAAGTCGAAATTCTCTATTCCATCGCACATGAACTGATCGCGCATTGAGACTTTAACTTTCTCTTTCCAGACCCTTTCGATGTTCTGTGGAGAAAATATCGTTCGCAGCTTCTTCGCACGTATGTCAAATCTAGGGGATCTCATGAGGCGGATCGCACGGCCATGGTCTTTATTGTCGAATGATGTCCGCTACTCATCGCCACCCTCTCTGCCTGCGAAAAGGTCCCCCTGATCTGTGTCGATTTCGCTAAATGCACCCAAAACCGCAGACAGAGCATTATCGTCCAGAGGCTCAGACAGGGCATCGCCATTGAACTCTAGAACGCGCAGAACCCTGATATTCTTGGGTGAATTGGCTTTTCCCTGAAAAGCCCACTGCACCTTGATCGTGTCCATGATGTGGATGTTGAGCTGTTCGGCTTTCACCAAACCCCAGAACTGCTCATCTTCAATCCGGAAAAGCCGCTCGCGGCCCTTGGCGTCCTTCGCCTTCCAAGCACGCTGGCGATCTTCCCTTTCCCAATTCGGGGACGTGACCTTGAGGTCAACAATGGCCGTTTGCCACGGCTCGTCGTTCTCGTCCTTCACCGGCGGGAGAACAACCTGTAGGCGTGCGAAGTCGCTTCGGTCGATTGGGAAAACAGGCTCGTCCTCGAACCCAACTGCACGGATATCAGGTGTGGCGGCGCAAGCTTCGTAAAACTCGTTCCGTGCGGCGAATCCATCGCGGAAGCGCGTCGTAGTTATCCCGACCGATTCCAGTTCGGCGACATCTGTTTGAAGGAAGGATTTTGTTGTTTCGACAAGGAATTCAGCGGCGGCAAGGCATTTCGCGTCGTCGTCTTCTGGCGCTTCGTCCGCTTCCTCAATGACCCCGTCATCCTCATCAGAAACGATCTGCTCCCTGATCGCCGAACCTGCCTGCTCCGCCCAGTGTGCCGGTTCATGTAATGTCAGACCACGGATGAAGGCCTGACCGATATCGCTTTCCGTAAATGTCCAAACAGCGATCCAGCCGCCAAGTAAATAGACGCCGATACTGCTTTTGAAGGAGCCTTCCTGCGGCGGAAGAACCAGAATCTCATATTTCAGCTTTCCATCGAAAAGCTCTCTGTTCAAAGAGGCGATGATGGCTTCGGCCTGTTCGGCGGTACGCACAAACGTATTGAGGGGTATGGCATGGGCCGGTAAATCAAAATGGATTGGCAGGATGGCAAGCGCGCCATCCCTTCTTGATTTCGATTGCACCATCCCCGCGCCCCTCCCGACGCAGCCTGTTGCGGCTGCTTACATTTGTATTGATCCCAACACGACAAACATACTCATTCGCTAATATCCAACGCCGGAAGGCTGCGGACGATTTTCATCGTCTCCAAGCTGACGGTAATGACGCGCTGGAAAAGTTCCAGCGGATAGGCCGGATTGCCAACGGTTTCGATGGCATAGCGATTGGCATCGTTGACGATACCGCTGGCCTTGTCGGTCTTGACCACCTGACGTTCCATCACCCATTCGAGGGCAGGCTTGCCGTTAACGACATAATCATACGCCTCAAGCGGGATATCCTGCATGGTAATGTTGGCGTTGTAGATGACAACGGATTTGTCTTTTGCTTTGCTGCTGCCGCCGAATTTCATCTTCGTAAGGCGATAAAACGCTTCCGGATCAGGGATGTTTGCAAGGCGCAAATCACCTTGCTTGAAAGTGACCGGGTACAGTTCAACACTTTCATAGTCAGCGTGCAGGTTGCCCAACTCCCGGCCGGCCGTAACAAACGCCCAAAAGTCCGCTGCCGTCCTGACCGTCGGAATGCGCGGCAACTGTTTGGACAGGTTATCGGCATAGCGGGCGAGGTAATCCTCAGAATGTAGAAGCCCGTAAACGTAGTGGAACAGGTCATCCTTGGTGATGGTTTCATTGGGGTAGGCCGCCTGAAAATGGGCCAGCCCCATATCTGTGATAGCATTCCGGCGCTGCCGCACGCCTGGTGCGGTTCCGGCAAGCAAACTGCCCTGCGGGTCGTCCGCCGTGTCCTCATCGTAGAGGTAGCGCGGGAAACATTGAGCATCGCCATTGCAATGCAGGTCAGGCAATAGCTTGCTCATTATGGCGATCATCCCCTGACCGTCATACTTGGCGTCAATCTGTATTACGCTATTTTCCGCCTCGGCCTCTCCCATCGGAAAGATACGCGGCATCTGATAAACACGGTTGTTAAAAAATCTATCGTAATAAGCGTAGCTCTTTGTAAAGGGACGATACAAGCTTACTCGAATATTTTGATCGCGAAACTCACCGTAATTATTATTAAGAATTCCAATTTTTTGAGCGTGATCCCAGCTAATTTTCGATGCATCTTTGTCAATAAATTCGTCAATGATACTTTCATTAAATGAGCGATCGTTATCGCCATTAGCATTCATGAATCTCCTAACTTCAAAATTATAAAAATCGATCATCCTCTCCATATTGCGAGCCACAGAATCTCTGGACGAATTATATGCCCAAGCATCACGATTTGTCTTTATTCCACTCGAATAGTTTTCAAACAAAACTTGCTGCGACTTCTCCTTCTTGTCCCCAATTCTGATAAAATCATCAAAGCTTACATTGCGCTGATTGATCCAGTCATTGTGTTCGTTCGGATCGATACTTAACCAACTACCTATCCCGCGAATGCTAGCAAAATCCTGTATGATGGCTAACTTCTGCTTCTGGTCGAGGTAGTCACCGATATCATAGAAATGGATGCGCCCATGTTCTTCTGCGTCGGGGTTCTTAACAAGTACGCTGATTGATATTGGGGTGCGCGTTCCCTCGCCGAAAACATTACCTTTTTCTTTACGTCGTTTCTCACCAGATGTGCGTGCATTCCCCCGTAGATGGAAAATATAGACGTCGGAAAATTCATCCTTTAGGCAGGAACGCATCCCGTCCGCTGCGTTTCCATCTAGCCAGCCTGCATTGCTGACATAGGCCATAACACCCGCATCGCCGATCCTGTCGGATGCCCAGCGGAACGCACGGATATAGCTGTCGTAGAGTGAGTTCTTTAGCGTGGCAGTGGATCGCGCTGCATATGTATCACGGATGCGACCATCAAGAGTCGGATAGGCTACATTAGCGTTATTGTCGTTTGCGCTGCCTTGCCCTGCCGAATATGGCGGATTGCCAACAATAACTTTAATATCCGTCGCCTTCTGCCGTTTCCGGCGTTCGGAGTTGTCGGGCATATAGTGCGAAATTAGGTCATCGCTTTCGTACATCTGGAATGTGTCGGTGAGGCAAATGCCCTCGAACGGCACATAGTCGCCACCCATGATGCCGTGATAGACGGCTTCGATGTTGATGGCGGCGATGTAGTAGGCCAGCAATATAATCTCGTTGGCATGGATTTCATTCCGGAATTTGCGTTCCATCTGATCCGGCGCAATCAGGCCTGATTGCAGCAAACGCGTGATGAACGTACCGGTCCCCGTGAACGGGTCGATGATATGGACGCCTTCGGAACCGAATGTCTGCCCGAACTCCTGCTGCAAAACCTCGTTCACCGACTGGATGATGAAGTCCACGATTTCAACCGGCGTATAGACGATGCCCAATTTCTCGGTCGTGCGCGGGAAGGCTTTGCGGAAGAATTTGTCGTAAAGCTCGACAATAAGCCGCTGCTTGGCCTGCGGATCGGTGATGCCTGATGCGCGCAACCGCACGCTGGCATAGAACTTTTCAAGGTCTTTGGATTCCTTGTCGAGATTGGCTTCGTCCAGCACGTCCAGAACACGTTGCATAGCGCGGGAGACGGGGTTCTCGCTAGTGAACTGGTGGCCTTCAAACAGCACCTCAAACACCGGCCGGGTGATGATGTGCTGCGCCAGCATTTCGACAGCATCATCTTCGGTGATGCTGTCATTCAGATCGTCTTTCAGCTCCCCGTGGAATTCATCGAAGGCACGGCGGGCTTCGGTGTCCGGATCGGCAAGGATGCCTTTCAAACGGCTGATGTGGTTCTTGGCGATCTCGGCAATGTTGGTCGCCCAATCTTCCCAATAGTCGCGGGTGCCGCACTTCTTGACGATCTTCGCCATGATGGCGCGGGAGAATTCATCAACGGAGAAAGCAAGCTCGCCCTGCACCTCGCCGGTGACGATCGGATCGCGCCCCGGTGTGCCGATGCCCGACCGTTCGAGTTTCGAGCGCGTCGGCAGGTCTTCCACAACGGCAGTGACCGCCTGCAATTCGGCATTCTGGGTAACGCCGATGATCTCGATCGCATTGCTGACATCCTGCCCCAGCGATGCCTTGTTGATGGTCGCATCGAATCGATCATCATGGGCGCGCAAGGCGTTGAGGATTTGCCAGACAACGCGATACTTCTCGTTGTCGTTCAAAGCCTGTTCCGGCGGAACGCCTGCGGGGACACCAACGGGCAGGATGACATAGCCCATCTTCTTACCCTCGGCGCGGCGCATCACGCGCCCGACCGATTGCACAACATCAATCTGGCTCTTGCGCGGATGAAGGAACATGATGGCGTCGAGCGCCGGAACGTCCACTCCTTCGGACAGGCAGCGCGCATTGGTCAGGATACGGCAGATATCGTCGCCTGCATCGGCTTTCAGCCAATCGAGCAATGCGCCACGGGACTTGGCATTGAACGTGCCGTCAACGTGCTCGATCTCGCACCGCAGGGACAATCTGTTTTCGGCGTCATCTTCGTCGGTGTAGTCGAGATATTCATCGACAACCGTGCCGAACTCGTCACGGATCAGCTTGGAGCTGCGGATGTCTTTGCAGAACGCCAATGCCCGGCGCATGGGATGCGGATCGGCGGCGACATCGGCTTTCATGTCGGCTTTGGTCAGGGCCTTGTAGCAACCGATGATCTTGGTCGCATCATCAAGGACAAGCTCGGAACTGCCGTCGCCAAGCCGCTTCTGGATCGCCGAGCTGACAAGCCCTTCATCCATTGCCAGCACGACAACTTTGTAGTCGGTCAAAAGGTTGTTCTGCACTGCCCATGAGAAGCCACGGTAAAACAGCGTTTTGCCGAACAGCTTCTCGTCATCCATGGAAGCCAGAACAGCGTCGGCTTCATCGGCACGGCTCTTCACGTTGTCGCCGAAGATGCGCGGCGTGGCCGTCATATAGAGGCGCTTCTTGCCGCGAATAATGTCGTTGGAATGGACTTTGACGAAATTGGATTCGTCCTCACCCGCCAGTGTTGCGCCGGTGGTACGGTGAGCCTCGTCACAAACGATGAGGTCGAATTCCGGCAGGCGATGCTTCTGCTGCGCGTCTGCTACAACCTGAATAGATTGGTAGGTCGCAAACACCACGGTCATCTTGTCCGGCACGACCTCGCCCGCGCTTTCGGAAAGCTTGGCGGCGTTGGTCGTGGCAGGGAATGCGAGGTCCAGTACGTCGATTTCGGCAATGTCATCATTGCTCTGACGACGCTTGCCGACCTGCGTATCGGAACATACCGCAAAGGATCGCAACGGGGTTTCGGTGTCCGCCGTCCATTCGCGTACCGTCTGCGACATCAGGGCAAGGGACGGCACAAGGAACAGGACAAGCTTTCCTTCCCCTGCAACGTCTTCGGCTATCTTGAGACTGGTGAAGGTCTTGCCTGTTCCGCAAGCCATGATGAGCTTACCGCGATCAGCTTCGGCCAGTCCGGCGCGCACCTCACGCAAGGCGTCCTGCTGGTGTTCGCGGAGTTTCTTTTTGTCGGCCAGCACCACTTCGCCCTTGGCGGCGAAGGTTCCCCAACGGATAGGACTTTCCTGCATTTCGGACAGGTTGATCCGAAGGACGGGGATGGCCTGTCCACGGATCATGGTTTCGGCGTTCTCGCTCCAAGCCTTTTCGGTGCTGTCAATGATGACGCGCCGTTTGAACGGGGCTTTGCCCGATGCTGATATGAAGCTGTCGATGTCCTCTTTCCTGATGCGGTAGGCAGCATCATAGAATTTGCACTGGATCGCGGCGAAGCCGTCTTCGTCGCGAAGCTTGGCTACAAGGTCGATTCCGGTGTCGCGGGCATCCCAGCCGTTGGCGTCGGCCCAATCCTTGAAGGTCTGGACCTGCTCATACTGTTCAAGCTGGATCGGATCATGGGTGAGGTAAGCGATGGCGAAACGCTCGAAATACGTTCCCTTTTCCCGCTCGGTACGCGCTGCATCACGGTAGGTCTGCAAAAGCGATTGCAGCGTCTGTTCGGCCATGTCTTCCCCCAAGCCCCTGTTCGGGCATTCACCTGTTGCGCCGGAACCGGCATTCGTGCCTGTTCCATTAGCGCGGCGTCACGTTCGGTTTCGTTGCGGGTTGCGCGTCCGACGACGCGCTGTTCCTACGGACAAAATCGCGCATGAACTCCCGTATGACCTGCGCGGCAGGCCGATCCAGAACCTGACAGGCTGCAAGGAATTCATCCCGCAGCTCGCGCTCGATCCTGATTCGCATACCAGTGTCTTTTTTCATAATTCGCAGTGTATCCGGCGGATACACAAAAACCAGCCCTGAGGATATGGTTACCGCCAGCAAACACCGGGAATTCGTCTAGCGACCGTCCAGCTCTCTACCACGCAATCTGTGAGCGCGTTCGCCTGCGGGCCGGCGCGGCTTTCGCCGCGTCCCATCTGATACCTAATTCTAAGGGCGCTGTCCTCGCGCAGCGCAAAGACAACTCTTCGGCCTTTCGCGGCATAAACGGCCCGCTCCCCGCAAGCGGGTCCCCTCCATTTATTCCACGGTGCCAAAGAGTTGTCTGGCACCTTACTACCCCGGTCTCGCCGACGGGCAAGGGTTCAGGAGCGGCGCTTCGCTGCTCTGAACCCCAAACCCGAAGGAACAGAGACATGACCATCGCAGCCGACAGCAGCCTCCGCATCTATGTTGCCTGCCTTGCCGCGTACAACAATGGCTATCTACATGGGGCTTGGATCGACGCGGATCAGGACGCCTACCAGATCAGGGACCAGATTGCCGCGATGCTTGCCCGTTCTCCTGTCGAGCACTCGGAGGAATACGCCATTCACGACTGTGAGGGCTTCGAGGGCGTCAGCATCTCCGAATATGCCGGCATCGACAGCGTGGCGCGGATGGCCGCTTTCATTGCAGAGCATGGCGCACTCGGCGCGCGCCTGCTGGAGCAGTTCAGCGGCGACATGGACCAAGCCGAAACCGCTTTGCAGGACTGCTATCATGGTCAGTTCGCCAGCCTCGCCGACTATATGGAGGAACTGACCGCCGAAAGCGTCATGATCCCCGAGGCGCTGCGCCACTATGTTAACTGGGACGCGATGGCGCGCGACGCCGAGATGGGCGGCGACCTGTTCACCATTGAGACCGCGCATGGCGAAGTGCATGTGTTTTCCAGCAGGTGAAAACATGACTGCCTGTCCGTGCCAATACGGGCAGGCGTCGCGGAATCTCCGGCTGTCGCCAACCCCTAAATACCAAAAATGATCGAGTTAGCCGCACAAGGTATCTGCTTTGAGCGGCTTCTATATTTCCGGTGATCCTTGAACCTCTTTTTGCCGGGCGCTGCCCAGCATCCCGGCTTGGGGAGGTGACGCCATGCTCAGCATCGATTGGCGATCTCCGGCGGCATACGGGCACACAAAGCACATAGCTGCCGCTGGTTTCGAAGTTCGTCGTCACCCGCGTTCCGGCATCGCCGGAAAAGCCGCACGGCCTCGATTACTCGCTCACGCTTCACGGGCCTTCGGGCGAACGGCTGGTCGGCTTCGATAACGCCCATCCGGTCGGCCGAGGCAGGAGGGGCGAGCCGATGGACCATCGGCACCGCCTCCAGACCGTGAAGCCCTACGCCTACGAGGATGCGGCCACGTTGCTGGCCGACTTCTGGCAGGCGGTTGACGCGGTGTTGAAGGAGCGAGGTGCCCTATGACTACATTGAAAGTCGGGATTGCCGACTACGAAGAAATGAAGGCCCGCACCATGCGGATCGCTAAAGGCGAGGAAAAGCCCGCGCCCGGCGATCCGAAGGTGTGGTTCACCTCGACCGAATCCTTTGCCAAGGTGCTGTCGGCCGGGAACCGCGAGCTGCTGCGCATCATCGCCGAGAAAGCCCCGGCGTCGCTGGAGGAACTGGCGGAAATTACCGGCCGGGCCGGCTCCAATCTGTCACGCACCCTGAAAACCATGGAGAGCTACGGCCTTGTGCGGTTTGAGCCGGGCCACGGCCGCAAGCTCGCGCCCAAGGTGGTGCATGACCGCGTGGAACTGGCGTTGCCCCTGATCGACCGTCCGAAGCCAAGGAAGGCTATGGGAGATCGGCCATGAACATGCACAGCCCAACCGTTACTGCCCGCGCCGCCCTCTATCTGCGCGTCTCGACTGCCCGGCAGGCCGAGCACGATATTTCCATCCCTGACCAGAAGCGGCAGGGCGAAGCCTATTGCGAGCAACGCGGCTTCCAGCTCGTTGAGACGTATGTTGAACCGGGCGCAACCGCCACCAACGACAAGCGCCCCGAGTTTCAGCGCATGATCGAGGCAGGCACGTCCAAGCCCGCCCCCTTCGATATTGTCGTGGTGCATAGCTTCTCGCGTTTCTTCCGCGATCACTTCGAGATGGAGTTCTACGTTCGCAAGCTGGCGAAGAACGGCGTCAAGCTGGTGTCCATCACGCAGGAGATGGGCGACGATCCCATGCACCAGATGATGCGACAGATCATGGCGCTGTTCGACGAATACCAGTCGAAGGAGAACGCCAAGCACGTCCTGCGCGCAATGAACGAGAACGCCCGGCAAGGCTTCTGGAACGGCGCACGGCCGCCTATCGGCTATCGCATCGTCGCGGCCGAGCAGCGGGGATCGAAGACCAAGAAGATGCTGGAGATCGACCCGCTGCACGCCGACACCGTGCGGATGATCTATCGCCTGTTCCTTGAAGGCGACGGCACGCGCGGCGCGATGGGCGTCAAGGCCATCGCCACCTATCTCAACGAGCGCCGTTTCTTCACCCGCGACGGCGGACGATGGGGGCTGGCGCAAATCCACGCCATCCTGACCCGCACCACCTATATCGGCGAGCACAGGTTCAACACGCGCTCGCACAAGGACCGGGAGAAGAAGCCGGAGAGCGAGGTCCCCATCATGGCGGTGCCGCCCCTGATCGAGCGCGAGATTTTCGATGCGGTGCAAGCCCGCCTCAAATCCCGCAATCCCATGGTGACGCCTGCGCGTGTCTCCAGCGGCCCCACGCTGCTGACAGGCATTTGCTTCTGCGCCAAGTGCGGAGGTGCGATGACGTTGCGCACCGGCCAAGGCAGCACGGGAGCGACATACCGCTATTACACCTGCTCGACCAAGGCGCGGCAGGGCAAGACCGGTTGCAAGGGCCGCACGATCCCGATGGACAAGCTGGACCATCTGGTCGCCGATCATATCTGGGATCGGCTGCTCCAGCCCAAGCGACTGGAAACTGTCCTCGCCAGCGTCATCGACCGGCGGCAGGAGCGCGCCGAGCGCCGCCGCGAGCATCTTGCCGAGCTTCAAAGGCGAATCACGGAAGCCGACCAGCGGCTCGGCCGTCTCTTTGACGCCATCGAAGCGGGCATGGTGGACAAGGACGACGCCATGGCGAAAGAGCGCATGGTGAGCCTAAAGGCGTTGCGGGATCAGGCCGCCGCCGACGCCGAGCGCACCCAGCTCGCGCTCGACAGTTCAGGCAATCAGGGCGTCAGCCCCGATATGCTCAAGGGCTTCGCCCGCAAAGCCCGCGAACGGATACGACTCGATGATGGCGGCTACCGACGCGACCATCTGCGCGCTCTGGCGCAGCGCGTCGAGGTCGCCGACGACGAGGTTCGCATCATGGGATCGAAGTCGGAACTGCTGCGAACGCTGGTCGCCGCTTCTAGCGTAGAAACGGCGGTGTTCGGCGTTCATAGTTCTGTTCTGAAATGGCGCGCCAAATACCGCCGATTGCCGTCTATTGCCGCCGATATTGCCCGCATCGAACCTAATCGAATCCACCTGAGCTAGCATTTCCTCGGTCAACAGATTCCAGCACCTCGGGCATGAGGTCATAGCCCTCGTCCTCCAGATCGACGTCGCGCGGCAGGACATGCGATACAAGATCCTTCGGCGTCGCAGATCGAGCGCTTTCCCCTCCACAAGCGAGGATAGGACAATCAGCTTGAAATTGACGTCAGCCAAAGGAGCGTCAGGGTTGACTTATCAGGGTCTAACCCAGCGCATGACTATAATCGCGATCATAATTCGCAACAGGTGATGGGTCGAAACGAAAATCGGATTAAGCTGCATCGCCATGGCTATCAGTGACATCTCGATGATGCCCCCTGGCGCGTATGCGAGAAATATCGCGTACACATCCATCCCGCTCAGTCGCGCCACCATCCACGCAAAGCACGCGGTGAGCGCGTAGGTGGCAGTCGAACTGATAATGATGAGCCGAATGGCGAGGATGAGCTTGCGGGGCGGCATGCCCTCGAACCGTGCGCCGAGATTCGCGCCTATGATGATTTGGGCCGCGATTATGACCCATACGGAGATCGTGGCTGAAGAGAGCCCGCTGGCATGACAGACCGCGCTGACAAGCAGCGGCCCAAAAAAACTGGCAGCCGGAAGGCGCATCAGCCGGCCCGCCGTTACACCGACCAATGTTATGGCGATGCACTCGAACATGTTGCGCCACCACACGAGATCGCTGCCGGAACCAGGTGCCACCACCACGCCGGCCGTGTCCAATCCCGTCACCAAAGCTAGTCCGAGCGGTACCAGTATGACGCACGCAATCATGCGCAGCACGTGCAGCATGGTCATCATCTGCACGTCACCCCCGGCGGCCTGGCCGAGCTCAATCGACTCCACGAGGCCTCCGGGCACTGCTGAATACCATGCCGTTTGTTGTGAGATGTGCGGTGATAGCAAAAGCAGCCGGTAGACAAGGTAATGTAGCAGCGGCAGGAAGATCACCAGAGCAAGAATGGTGATCCACCATCGTGGCATCTCCGCCACGACTGCCGGAGTAAACCCCGCGCCGATACCAGTGCCTATGAGCGGGATGGCTATCGCGCGCGCCAGTGGAGGGAGGTCGAGGCTAGCGGACCCGATCCTGATGCCAAGCGCGGCGGCCAGCCCGACTGTAACGACTGATCCGAGAAGCCAGGCAAGCGGCAGGTTCAACCATGCTGCAAAAGCACCGCCCGCAATGGCCAGCACGGTGGTGGCAAATACAGCGCGGGAATGCGTGTGTCCCCAAAGAAGCCGCAATCGTTTCATCAAGACCGCCTGACAATCGCATCGCTCTAAAATTGACATACCTGATACTCAAATATTTATCAGCAGGGAAGATTTGCCGTAGGTTTGAGTTGGTCATGCGCCACATGATCGCCGTTGGCAGATTGGTGCACGCAGTCGCCATTGGGTGATTTCGTTTGGGCAGGGCAGTCTCGTTCGTCGCCGTGCGGATGGCGCGATTTTTGGGGGCTCTAATCTACCGTATGGCCGATTGACAAGGGAAATCGCACGCAATACTGGTTTTTGTCAAATGGCGCGCAGTCATCCTGCCGGGTAGGTGGTGTGGCGAAGGCAGGAATTTTTATGCGCTTTCGTCTGGTTGTCAGGGTAGTGAAGTTGCGGCCCTGATACGGCCTGTATGTTGAACTGCGCCGGAGGGGAGGATTGGTTTGGACAAATTTGCAAGCATACCCATTATTGGAATTTGCTGTTTTTTGCATTCGGGATCGGCCGGGGGGCGAGTCTGATGGAGGGCGATGGGGGCTTGAGGCCGTGGTCGCATCTGCTGCCATCTGGGGTGTCCGCCGATTACCGCCCACCTGTCGGAACCCTGAACGCTTTGATGGCGCCGGGTTGGGTCGATCACGCGTCGAGGCTCGCTATCGAATACTACGGCGAGCAGTGGACCTATGCCGATCTGCATGCGCGTGTCGCGCAAACTGCGTCAGCGCTGTGCGCCCGCGGCATTGCGCGTGGCGACGTCGTTGCACTCTATCTGCCGAATACCAACTGGCAGCCGGTATGGTTCCTGGCGGTGCTGGCTGCTGGCGCAACTGTGGTCAATCTCTCGCCGCTCGATGCGCCTCGGGAGCTGACGCACAAGATGGCCGACAGTGGCGCGCGTTGGCTCGTCAGCGTCGATGGCGATAGCTACCTGTCGCGAGTTGCGACGTTGAAGCAACAGTTTCCCGATCTTGTCGTTGTGACGTGCGACGATGCGATGACACCGACGGGTACTGTGCCGGATCACGCAGTGCGGCACGCCGATCTCGTTGCCGATCATAAGGGCGCGCAGCTGCCGGATGTTCCGGTCGCTCCCGACGATATTGCGCTGCTTCAATATACGGGCGGTACGACGGGATTGCCCAAGGCTGCAATACTGAGCCAGCGAAACATTGCCGCGGCGGTTCAGAGCTACAGTGAGTTGTTTCGCGGCGAGCCGCAATTCGGGCCGGACCAGCGGGCTCTCGTCTACACGCCGCTCTTCCACATATTCGGTCTCACAACGAGCCTCCTGCGCCGGTTGTCCGAAGGCGCGGGCATTTACCTGCGGCAGCGCTTCGACGCGGCTGAGGCGCTGAATCTGATCCACGAGAAACGCATAACCACCTTCGGAGGTGTGCCGACCATGTGGATCGGACTGCTCCAGCAGCCCGACCTTGAGACCAAGGATCTGTCATCGATCAACTATGCGATATCCGGGGGAGCGCCGTTGCCCGTGGCCGTGGCTCGGCGTGTCAGGGAGTTGATGGGGGTCAACATTCGCGGAGGGTGGGGCATGACCGAAACATCACCGGTCGGCATCAACATTCCGGCTACGCTGCCGCCGGGAAAAGACGGCACCGTCGGAATACCGGTCCCGGGCATCGATATTCAGATTGTTGCCGCTGACGACCCGCGCAGGCTGCTCGGTCCCGGCGAGCGCGGGGAGCTTCGGGTGCGCGGCCCCAGTGTGACGAGAGGCTATTGGAATCGCCCCGAAGAGACGCGTGACGCCTTCGTGGATGGCTGGCTGATGACCGGTGACATCGGCTATATGGACGATGACGGCTACTTCTACATAGTCGATCGCAAGAAGGACATGATCGTCTCGTCCGGCTTCAACGTCTATCCGGTTGCGATCGAGAGGGCCGTGCACGAGCATCCTTCCGTTGTCGACGTGGCCGTTATCGGGATTCCCGACCCATATCGCGGCGAGGCCGCCAAGGCGTTCGTGGTGTTGCGCGAAGGCGCAGCCGAATTCTCGCTGGAAGAGCTGCGCGAATTCCTGGCCGATCGTCTGGGCCGCCAAGAGATGCCGCAACAACTCGAATTCCGTTCTGCCCTTCCGCGAACGGCCGTGGGCAAGACATCGCGGCTGGAGTTGCGCGAGCAGGAACGTGACCGCCACGCTACGACCTCGAACTGACGGAGAGCCAGTTGGATCTGAGTTTTACCGCCGATGAAGATGCCTTTCGCCAGGAAGTACGCAGCTTCATCAAGGACAATCTGCCCGAAACAACGCGCCGCCACATGGAGCAGTTCAGATCGCCGACCCGCGACATGATTGTCGAGTGGTCGCGGATACTGCATGCCCGCGGCTGGGGTGCGCCGCGCTGGCCGGCGGAATATGGCGGGCCGGGCTGGGATGCCGTCCGGCAATACATATTCATCGAGGAATGCCAGGCCGCGCCTGCGCCTGATCTACTAAGCTTCGGCGTAAACATGGTCGGGCCGGTGATCTACACCTTCGGCAGCGCTGAGCAGAAGGCGAGATATCTGCCGCGCATTTCGTCGATGGAAGATTGGTGGTGTCAGGGGTTTTCGGAGCCGGGTGCTGGTTCGGATCTGGCCTCGCTGAAGACGCGTGCGGTCCGTGACGGTGACGGCTGGGTCATCGATGGCCAGAAGACATGGACCACCTACGGCCAGTACGCCAATATGATCTTTGTCCTTGCCCGCACCAATCCGGGGACGAAGAAGCAGGAAGGAATTTCATTCTTCCTCATCGACATGAACACGCCCGGTATCACCTTGCGGCCGATCCAGACCATCGACGGGGGCTATGAAGTCAATGAGGTGTTCTTCGACAATGTGCGTATCCCGGGCGATGCGCTTGTCGGGCAGGAGGACAAGGGCTGGGACTACGCGAAGTTTCTGCTCGGCAATGAGCGTGTCGGCATCGCCCGCATCGGCATTTCCAAGGGCCGTATGCGTCTCATCCGCGATGCTGCATCTGCCTCTGTTCGAGACGGCCGGCCGCTGATCGAACACGCGCGCTTCCTCGATCGTTTCATAGGGCTTGAAGTGGAGCTGAAGGCACTGGAACTGACCGCCTTGCGGCTGCTTGCCGCTGAGGCCAAACGTGGCAACAGCACGACGGCCGATCCCGCCTCTTCGGTGCTCAAGATAAAGGGGGCGGAAATTCAGCAGCGCACCTCCGAGTTGATGCTGGACGTTGCCGGCACGGCCGCGTTGCCTTGGCCCCAGGGGGATGAGAGCCTACGCGCATCGACGCCGGGGCCGTCCTGGGCGGATGCTGCACCTGCGCTTTATTTCAATCTCCGCAAGGTCTCCATCTATGGGGGCGCGACGGAGGTGCAGAAGAACATTATCGCCAAGCTGATCCTGGGACTGTGAGCCGACCATGAATTTCGATCTAAGCGACGAACAGCGGATGCTCGACGAGTCACTGGCGCGCCTCTTGGCAGACCATGCGGATTTTGAGACACGACGACGCTTGTCATCCCGTGCTCCGGGCTGGAGTCCCGAACTATGGACCGAATTCGCCAATCTCGGCCTTCTTGCGCTTCCGTTCGGCGAGCAGCATGGCGGCATAGGCGGCGGCCCTGTGGACACGATGCTGGTGATGCAGCAGCTTGGGCGCGCGCTTTCTGCCGAACCATTTCTCGAGACCTGCGTACTTGCGCCCGTACTGCTCAGTGAAGACGAAAGCGACGTCGTCGCTGCACTGCGTGCCGACATCATGGAAGGCAACGCGATCTGCGCCGTCGTCCCTCAACAGGAGGCGTCGTCGTCGCTGCAGGCGGTCTTGTCGGACGGTCAATGGCGTGTGTCGGGCGACGCATCGCTGGTGCCGTGGGGAGGAGAGGCGGATTGGCTGATCCTGCCTGCCAAGACGGAGCACGGATTAGGAATCTTTCTCGTTGAAGGAGCGGGGGCAAGCGTAACCCGTCGGGGATATCCAACCCAGGACGGACGTCGAAGCGCTGAAATCGCGCTCGCTTGCGCGGCGGCGCTGCGGCTGGAAGCAAACGATGCCGGCGCTTTGCTCGACCGGGCACATGCGATGGCGCTCGCTGCCGTTTGCGCAGAGGCGGTGGGCGCGATGGAAAGCTGCCTGGATCAGACCGTCGAATATTTGCGGACCCGCCAGCAATTTGGAACAATCATCGGCAAGTTTCAGGGATTACAGCATCAGGCCGCCGACATGGTCATCGCGTTGGAACAGGCGCGGTCGATGGCATTTTTCGCAACAATGAACTGCACTCAGCCCGATGATGCCCTGCGCGAGCGGTCCCTGTCCGCAGCGAAAGTCCAGATAAACCGATCCGCGCGAAGCATTGGACAGACTGCGGTCCAGCTCCACGGCGGAATAGGTATGACCATGGAATTGGCGGTCGGCCACTACTTCAAGCGATTGACGATGATCGAGATCACGTTTGGCGATCTCGACTATCACCTTGATCGATTGGCTGATGCGGGCGGACTGGCAGCCTGACCTTAGTCTTCGCGTGATCCGCCTCGCCGGCATCTCTGATTGAAGAGATGGTATGTTTTTGAGCTGCTCTCGGCATACGAGATTTGGCGTTGGATAGTCATCATCAATTGAAGATTATAGGGCGTGGACGGGATCCGCAGTGGAGATTCCTGTTAGATCCGCTGCCGGTTTTCGTGTTGAGATATTTTTTTGAAGATTGGGTATAGCAATTCTGGCGTGATTGCGTAAACGTGGGGATGATCCCGTTTGAGAATGGGAAGTCTGGGAGGACTATCTGATGTCAAGGCATTCTGCAGCTTGGGCAGGCGTTCGCTGGCCAGCCGTAAACCGTTTCTCGCAGCAGCTCTGCGCGGGCTTTCTTGCTTGCGGCGTACTCGCCATGGCGCCGTCATCTGCCGTCGCCGGTGGCTCTTTGTCCGTTGGTCTGGAATCCGAACTGCGCGGGTTCGACACGGTTCATGGCGGCGCGCTCGATCCTGCGGGTGAAATCACCATGCGTGCGATCCAGGAGCCGCTGCTGCGCTACAATTACGAGAAGGGCGAGCCCGAACCGCTTCTCGCGGTTAGCTGGGAAATCAGCGACGACCAGACCGTATGGACATTCAGATTGCGCGAGGGTGTGAAGTTCCACAACGGCGAGGACTTCACGGCCACGGACGTCGCTCATCATTTCAACCGCGCACTGGATCCCCAGCAGAAATCGTCTTCGCGTGCCACGCTGTCGGTCATCACCAAGGTGATCGAAGTTGATCCGCACACCGTCGAGTTCCATCTCAAGCATCCCTGGCCATCGCTGCCGCTGGTGCTCGCCAATACCGGCATGAGCGGTCCCATTCCTTCCCACAAGGCGGTGGACAGCGGCGAGCAGAACCGGAATCCGGTTGGAACCGGACCGTTCCGCATGGCGCGTTGGTCGTCGGGCGACCGCATCGTTGCGGAGCGATTCCCTGACTACTGGGCGGCGGACGAAATCAGCCTCGATGCGGTAATCTTTCGCTTCCTCCCCGATACGCAGACGCGTTTCGCTTCGCTGAAGTCGGGAGAGATCGACGTAATATGGACCGACCGTGGCCAGACAATCCATGAGGCGGAAAAAGACTCCAAGCTGAAAGCTTACATCGTTGATGGGGCGGGCGCTGAAACCATCGTGCTCAATTCGCGAAAGGCGCCGCTGGACGACAAGCGCGTGCGCGCAGCCGTCGCCCATGCGTGGAACCAGGCCGCGCTTGTGCAGGTGTCTTGGCAAAATACCCGTCCTGTGGTCAGCCATCCTCTTGGTCAGAACGTCGATTGCGGCCCGGACAACTACCGGCAGTTCGACCCGGCAAAGGCCAAGGCGCTCATGGCCGATTATGGCCAGCAGATCTCGTTGAACTTCGTCCACACCGCCACGGCACGCGGGCGCGAACTCGGCGAAATCATGCAACAGATGCTCAAGCAGGTCGGGATTCCCGTCGTCCTTGAGCCCGTCGATCAATCCACCCTCATGCGCCGTTACTACACCCACGACTACGATATCATGGGCTGGCGGTTCCCGGACTCGGCAGACATGGCCCCACAGCTGTTCTCCGCCGTTCATTCGAGCTCGGACACCAACCAGAGCGGCGTCTCGACGCCGGAGATGGACGACGCGGCAGAGAAGATGCGCCTTGCCGCTACCCGCGAAGAGAGCCTCAAGTATCAATGCGAGGTCATCAGCCACATGAACGAGGAAGTCGCGGTCATGTATCGCGGCGGCGGGCGGTATCATGTGTTCACGAACCAGCGTGTCGAGAACCTCCCCAAGCCGTGGCGGGGCATCATTGATGTGACCCGCGTCAGCCTCGGCGATTGATTTCCGGATAGAAGCGGGAAGGGGAGACGATGCGGTACCTTCTAGGCAGGGTTCAGCGCCTGCTGATCGTTCTATTGATCGTTACGTTCTCCACCTTCCTGCTAGTGAGCGTGCTACCGGGCGACGTGGCCTATCAAATCGGCGGCATGGATGCCTCCGAATCCGAGATCGCCGATATTCGTGAGGAGCTTGGGCTCACCAAGCCCGTGGTGATACGCTATCTGGAGTGGCTAGCCCGGCTAGCGCAAGGTGACTGGGGACGGTCGCTGCTGACGGGCGAATCCGTCTGGGAAATGATTATTGTACGCGTGCCGATCTCGCTGGAGCTGATGCTTCTGGCGCAGGTCATGGCTCTCGCGATCGCCGTTCCGGCTGGCATTCTGGGAGCCTGGCGCGCGAACGGCTGGGGCGACCGGATCATCACGTCGCTCGGGTTCGCATGTGTTTCCATGCCCGGCTTCATGACGGCGATCCTGCTGATCTACTTCTTCTCGCTCCATCTGGGATGGCTGCCCGCCACCGGTTATGAGCCGCTTAGCGCAGGTCTGTGGGCGAACCTGAAGCCGATGATCCTGCCCGCGCTAAGCCTGGCGCTGGTGGAGTGGACGGTACTCATGCGCACTTTGCGCGCTGAAATGATAACCACGCTCCAGGAAAACTACATTGCGCTGGCCCGCGCGAAGGGCATGAGCACCACGCGTGTGCTGCTTGCTCACGCCTTGCGCCCGTCCAGCTTTTCCCTGGTCACCATTCTTGGCCTGCAGGTGGCGCGTCTCCTCGGCGGCACGATCATCCTCGAACAGATCTACGGCATCCCGGGGATCGGACGGCTATTGATCCACGCCGTCTACACGCGCGACCTTATCGTGATTCAAGGTTGCGTGACGTTCTTCGCGTTGACGTATGTGATCGTCAATTTCCTTGTCGATCTGGCCTATGCCTGGCTGGATCCGCGTGTAAGGGAGGCTCGAGCCCATGGTTGACCTTGTTCAGTCGCGGGCCGCCGAACGCAGTGGAGAAGCGGCCCCTTCCGACCGGAACGCCCGCGCTATCGCCGAGCATCGCCGTTCTCGCAAGCTTGGCGTCGTTTTCTGGCTGTCGGCGGCATGGCTCATTCTGGTAATCCTCGTTGCCGCTTTCGCGCCCTTGTTGGGACTGGCTGCTCCCGATGAATCCGACTGGGCGGCGCTTAGAGTGCCGATCGGCTCAGAAAACCATATTCTTGGAACCGACCCTCTGGGGCGCGATGTTCTCAGCCGGGTGATCTACGGAGCGCGCGTATCGCTCACCGTTGGCTTCACCGCACCAGCCATCGGCGTAGGCATCGGCCTCGTGCTGGGGCTGGTCGCCGGTTACTACCGTGGCTGGGCCGATGAAGTCATCGGCATAGCCATCGACAGCTGGTTGGCCATCCCGGGGCTGGTCATCCTACTGCTCTTTTCGGTGCTCTACGGTGGCAGCCTCTTCATGGTTTGTCTGTCTCTTGGCCTGCTGTTCATTCCCTCAGCGGCGCGCATCACCCGTGCTGCGACATTGACCTGTACGGGACGCGAATATGTGATCGCGGCCCGTTCACTCGGCGCATCGGATTTCCGCATCATCACGCGGGAGGTTTTTCCAAACATCATCTGGCCGCTGCTGGCCTTCGTGATGATCGATATTCCCATTGCCATCGTCGTCGAGGGCTCACTGAGCTTCCTCGGGCTTTCGGTGCAGGCGCCGACCCCGAGCTGGGGCGGGATGATTTCGGAAGGACGCGAATACCTCGAAGCCTCGCCTCATCTCAGTCTCATCCCAACAGCGGTGATGTTTCTGACGGTGCTGAGTTTCAACTTGGCCGGCGATGCGATGCGCAAGCGCGTGTCCGGTGGACTCACCGGAGCAATATGATGGATGACCACCCCCCGGTGCTCGAGGTACACGACCTGCGCACAGCATTTCCGACGGCGCGCGGCATGCTGCAGGCGGTCGATGGCGTGTCCTTCGCGCTGGAGAGAGGACGGACGCTGGCGATCGTCGGCGAGTCCGGCAGCGGCAAATCGGTATTGTCGCGCTCGATCCTGAATCTGCTGCCCAGAAACGCTGAGACCGGTCCTGGAGGTCGCGTCATTTTGAACGGGAGCGACCTGACGCGGCTGCCGGAACGCGCGATGCGCAAGCTGCGTGGACGGCAGGCGGCCATAGTGTTTCAGGACCCGATGACGTCGCTCAACCCGACCATGACTATCGGCGCTCAGATCGTCGAGGTGTTGACGTTCCATATGGGACTGGCCAAGGCCGCGGCGCGTAGCAGGGCGATCGAACTTCTGGCCTCCGTCGGCATGCCCCAGCCTGGCGCGCGGGTCGATCAATATCCGCATCAGCTTTCAGGCGGCATGCGCCAGCGGGTTGCCATCGCAATCGCGATTGCCTGCGAGCCGTCCCTGCTGATCGCGGATGAGCCTACGACAGCCCTCGATGTCACGGTCCAGGCGGAAATTCTCGACTTGTTGCAGCGCCAGGTCCGTGAACGGCAAATGTCGATGATCCTGATTACGCACGACATGGGGATCGTCGCGGCCCGGGCTGACGAAGTTGCGGTGATGTATGCGGGGCGCATCGTAGAGCGCGCGCCGGTGCGCGACCTGTTTCGCCATACGCGCATGCCCTATACGTCGGCTCTGCTTGCTTCCATTCCCCAGATCGATGGTGGGAGCCGAGGTCGGCTGGAGGCAATCGGCGGCCGACCTCCCGATCTGGTCGATCCCCCGTCCGGGTGCAGTTTTCGCCCGCGCTGCCGCTTTGGTTCCGCAAGGTGTGACGTGTCGCCGCCGCCGCTGGAAGTCACCGGCCACCATCATTTTGCCTGCTGGCATCCCCTCTGACTACGGAAGCCTCGATGAACGCCCCCGTGCGAACCGTTGAACCTTTTTTGACCGTCGACAAGTTGCGCGTGACATATCTGCTGGGACGCGGTCGTGAGGTACAGGCCGTGTCGGACCTCAGCTTCGAGCTGAACCAGGGCGAAACGCTCGGTCTGGTCGGAGAGTCGGGCTGCGGCAAGTCGTCGGCGGCGCGCGCCATCATGCAGCTTCCCCGTCCCCGCGAGGGTAAGGTGACGCTGGGCGAGACCGAACTGACCAGTCTGCGCGGTCGGGCCCTGCAGCAGGCAAGGCGGCGGTTTCAGATCGTGTTTCAGGACCCAGTTGCAGCACTGAATCCGCGCCACACCATCCGCCAGATCCTGGCCGCCCCCCTCGAAATTGCAGGCATTCGCGAAACACGCGCCGAGCGCGATGCGCGGCTGACAAGTATGCTCGAGCGCGTAGGGCTGAACGGCGCGCAGACTCTGGAGCGCAAACCGCACGAATTTTCCGGCGGGCAATGCCAGCGTATTGCCATCGCACGCGCGCTCATCCTCAGCCCCGAACTTCTGGTGTGCGACGAAGCGGTGTCTGCTCTGGATGTGTCGGTCCAGGCGCAGATACTCAATCTCCTTCAAGACATCCGTCGTGAGTTTGGTCTGACCATGCTGTTCATCAGCCACGACCTCGCCGTCGTGCGCCATGTGTCGGACCGCGTCGCGGTGATGTATCTGGGCGCAATGTGCGAGCTTGCCGAAGCTGATGCCATTTACGACAGGCCCGCGCATCCATACACGCGCGCGCTCATCAGTGCCGTGCCGCGGCCTGATCCGGATATCGAGCCGAGCCCGGTTCATTTGATTCCAGGTGAACTGCCGTCGCCAATGAATCCGCCAAGCGGTTGCCGTTTTCGCACCCGTTGCCCGAAAGCGACGGAACGTTGCGCTGCCGAGGTGCCGTTGATGCGGGCCGTGCGCCAGGGGCAGATGGTGGCATGCCACCATCCACTCGTGGACGCGTAGTCCCGCATGCCTCGCAGCGTGGCTAGGCGCGTGCGGCGGTGCGGGCGATCACGTCTGCGATCTCGCCTTCGAGCGCAGTGGGGATGTTGTGACCCATCCCTTCGAACTCAACATATTCTGCGCCGGGAATATTGGCCGCCGTATCGCGGCCGGCCTCAGGTCGCACCAGCGGGTCCTCTCCGCCATGTATGACCGCCACAGGAAGATTCAGTCCCTGAAGACGATCGCGCCGGTCTGTCGAGGAAATAATTGCCGCATAGTGACGAGCGAAGCCCGCAGGACGATAGGCCCGGTCCAGCGTTGCTTCTGCATTGGCGCGGAGCTTGCCAGTATCTTCCGGGTAGGCAGGGCTTCCCAGAACGAGCGCAGATTCGACGGCTGCCTGCAGATACGCTTCGCGATCGGCCTGTGGCGATGGGCGAGCGCGCAAAAGCACTGCCTGAGCGGCGGGCGTCGCAGCGGGCAATGCCGGGTTTCCAGTCGTCGACATGATGGATACCAGCGAGGCCACCTTCTCCGGATGGTTGAGCGCAAAGAGTTGCGCGATCATTCCTCCCATCGATCCGCCAACGATATGTGCGCGTTCGATGCCCAGTCCGCCGATGAGAGCGCAGATGTCCGAAGCCATGTCTTCGAGACGATAGGGAGGGTGTAACGGCCGGCCCGCAATTCGATCGGAAATCATGGATTGAATGTTGGGTATGCCAAGGTGGTCATAACCGTCGGAATGGCCGACGTCGCGATTGTCCGCGCGGATCACCCTGAATCCGCGGTCTGTCAGTGCAGCGACAAAGCTCTCGCTCCACCAGGTAAGCTGGGTGCCTATGCCGCTGATGAGGACAATATCTTGCCGATTGCCTTCTCCAGAGATTTCATAGTGCAGCGAAAATTCGCCGGTCTGCAGTCTCGGCATGTTTTTTCCTCCTTAGTGTTTTGTTCAGGTCGTGGATGGGTGCATGAGCGACAGAAACAAAAAACCGCCGACTGTTCAAACATAATTTGAGTTTCGAGTATGTTTTTGATACGAAGAACATGCAGCGCTGGATGGGAGAGGGTTTTTATGTCGAAGCCGCAGTTTGATGTGCTGGTCATTGGAGCCGGGCTGTCGGGGGTCGGGGTCGCGCGATACCTGAAGGTGCGTTGCCCGGGCAGGACTTTCGCCATTCTGGAAAGCAAGTCGCGTATCGGTGGCACCTGGGATCTGTTTCGCTATCCCGGCATTCGTTCGGACAGCGACATGCATACGATGGGTTATGCGTTCAAGCCGTGGACCGAGGCGAGGGCCATCGCCGACGGTGACGCCATCCTGCGTTACATTCGCCAGACTGCCGAAGAAAACGATCTCGTCAGGCATATCCGTTTCGGTCATGCCGTAAAGGCTGCGTCATATTCTTCGGCCGATCAGTTCTGGACCCTGGACGTCGAACATGAGGGTGAGGTTCAGCGCCTTACCAGCCGCTTCGTGTTTTCATGCGCCGGATACTACAGGCATCATGAGGGCTATCTGCCGGAATGGCCCGGCTATTCCGACTACCGTGGCACCCTCGTTCATCCCCAGTTCTGGCCGGAAGATCTCGACTACGAGGGCAAGACAATTGCCGTCATTGGATCGGGGGCGACAGCAGTTACCTTGACGCCGACGCTGGCTGACAAGGCTGCCCATGTCTACCAGATACAGCGTTCGCCGACCTACGTGGTTTCGCGCCCCGGCGAAGATGTATTCGCCAACAGGCTGCGTCGCTGGCTCCCCGACAAGCTGGCATACTCGATCACCAGATGGCGCACGATTTTAGGCGGCGCGCAAAGGCGCAAGCGGATGGCCGCGAACCTGGAAGGCACGCGCAAGATGCTGATCGGCGCGGTGGCCCAGGCGCTGCCCAAGGATTACGATTGGAAGACCCATTTCGTACCAAGCTACATGCCTGGCCAGCAGCGGATCTGCGCTGTTCCGGACGGCGATTTTTTCAAGGTTCTCTCCGATGGCAGCGCGTCAATGGTGACGGGGCACATCCGTCGCTTCACTGCTACCGGCCTGGAGATGGAGGACGGGCGCGAGATCAACGCCGACATCATCGTCACCGCTACAGGGTTGGTGATGGAATCGCTCGGCGGCATGAACGTCGAGGTTGATGGCCAGCCTGTCGATCGGTCGAAATTGCTGATCTACAAGGGGTTCATGTATTCGAACCTCCCGAACCTCGTGTACTTCACCGGCTATACGAATGCGTCCTGGACACTGAAGGTCGACCTCGTGGCCGACTTTGCGTGCCGCCTGCTGAATTTCATGAAGCGGAAGGGGTATAGCCAGGTTGTGCCGCCCGCGACCGAAACAGACCTTCAAAATGTCAACAGTGCCCTGAAATTCATATCCGGCTACGTCGTGCGTGCCGCCGCGCGCCTGCCCAAGCATGGCAAGGCGTTCCCTTGGATACACGAGCAGGACTATTTCTGGGATCGAAAGACACTCAAGCGGGGCAAGGTCGATGACGGCACGCTGAGGTTCAGTCATGGCGAGCGGGTTGCCCTGCCAGCCGGCCAGCTTGCCGACGGCGGCATGCGCGACGCGGCCGAATGATCCCAGAAGTGGCTTCAGCCCTGTCTGTCGTCAAACAGACCGAATGCCAGCGTGGAGGCATAGACCTCCATCGCTCGTTCGGTCGACGGCATGGCCTCTGCCCACTGATGGAAGTCGTAGGCGGAGTTGACAAGAGCGAGAAGACAGTGACTCGCGACACCGGGGTTGACCGGGCGCAGCGAGCCATCGGCCACGCCCCGCCAAAGCATCACGGCAAAGCTGTTTGCCATCCGGGTCGCGTCGGCGATGGCGTCCGCGCGCATCTCCGGGGGCAGGGCCTGCATCGCGGTGGTGCGCAGCAGCGGAAAGCGCGCATCGAACTGGATCGCGAGAAGGTCGGACACGGCCTGACTCAACCGGTCACGCCATACGCCTGTCGACGTCGCCGCTTGCGCTTGGGCTGCAGAAACACGTTCGTAGCTGCGGGCGAAGCATTTCAGGACGAGGTCGTCCTTGCTGTCGAGGTGGTGATAAAAGCTGCCCTTGGACAGGTTAAGCTGCGCGGCAATCTCGTCCACCGATGCACCGCGATACCCACGCGCGTTGAGAAGAAGCGTGGCTGCTCGCAGATAGGCGGTCTGGCTGTCTTCCTCGACCGGTGCCGGCAGTTTGACCGACGGGCTCCACGACACCCCTGCCGGGCTGAAACCGTTCGTCATCAGGTCCATCAGGCTCGCATGGACGAGGTCGAAGTCGTGCAGGGAATAGGTCGGCAGCCATGCGCGCATCCAGTGAATGACGTCGAGCAGGACCTGGGCAGCCGCCATGCGCCGGAGGAAAAGCTGGCGATCGTCAAGCGGCCCGAAGTAGCCGGCCACTCGCCGCGTGATTTCGGAGTACCATCCGATAAGCCGCTCGCGAGCGGGCTCCTCAAGTGCGCGCAGGTCACCCAGCACGGCCACGGTGGGGCGATCGCCGCGCCGGATCGCCGCACTGTGATCCAGCCGCAGCCGCAGCAGCAGGCTCACACGCGACACGGGGTCGGGCTCCTGTTCGGCCTCGCGGGTCATGGCATCGAAAATGCCGATGGTTTCTTCGATGGCCGCCGCAGCCAGCAGCTCTTTCTTGCGAAAGTAGTAGGTGATGGAGGTCGTGTTCATCCCGACCGCCTCCGCAACCTCGACGAAAGTCAGGCCTCGTACGCCGTTTCGGTTTATCAGCGTGGCTGCGGCGTCAAGAATGATCTGGCGACGTTTTTCGAATTTGTCGGACGTCTGGCGAGGGCTGGCAGGCTTTTTCAAGGCAGGTCCGTTCTTCGACTTCGGTATGCTCCAACGCGACCGTAAAGCCAGAAAAATAAAGCAGCAATCAGGAATAGTTCCGGTTCGGGTATGTAGCAAGGGAGGACATGATGGAAGCACATAGTGGACTGATGGCGGGCAAGGTGGTGGTGGTGACGGGTGCCGCGTCGGGGATTGGCCGCGCCACGGCTCTGCGACTTGCCGATCATGGTGCGGCTGTCGTTATCTGCGATCGCGACGAGGGTGTGGCGACTGTGGCCGACACGATCACGGCGGCTGGCGGCAAGGCTGCGGCGATGACCATGGACGCGGGCGCGGAAGCTGACGTTGTAGCCGCCGTGGCGCTGGCGTGCGAGCGATTTGGCGGACTGGACGGCTATTTTGCGAACGCGGGCATCACCGGTGGCCCGGCTATCGGCTACTTCGACAGCACGCCGGAGATCTGGGCTGAGGTGTTGCGCGTCAATCTCATCGGGCCCTTCCTTGCAGTGAAGCATGCCGCACCTGAGATTATGCGTCGTGATGGCGGATCCATTCTCGTGACGGCATCGGTGGCTGGTATGCGGGCCGGCGCGGGCCCAGCACCTTATTCGGCATCCAAAGCCGGCGTGATAAATCTCGTCCAGACCGCAGCACAGGCGCTGGCGCAGACCGGAGTTAGGGTCAACGCTCTTTGTCCGGGACTTATCGAGACGGGCATGACGCAACGCATATACGAACAGGCTCGCGCAGCGGGACTTGAAAGCCAATTGGGAATTCGGAATCCGCTCCGTCGCGGCGGCGAGCCGGACGAAGTCGCCAAGGTCGCGCTGTTCCTGTTCTCGGACCTTGCCAGCTATGTGAACGGTCAGGCCTTGCCGGTAGATGGCGGTTTGTCTTCGTCACATCCATACTCGGATCGTTCCAACTTGGTTGCTCAGAACGCAGTAAATTCACGTTAGCGCAAGAGGGTACTACAGGGCGTGCGTCCCAAACTCTTGTTTGGCGCACGCCCGGCGTTGAGGGGCGCGTCCGTCTGCCAATTCGAGCACAAAATGAACGGAAACCTCTGTCGGATTCGTGTTTCATACGGAAACGTGCGTATCTGGGTTTCCGTTCATGCTCATCGGCTAAATGCGAGTTTCATCCACAGACGACCGAAAGTCGGTAGATTTGCAACGAGACGCATTGCTCTCGGCTCTTCTTGGCGTGTCGAGCAGCTGAACTGAGCCCGCAGCCTTTCGCAGCCCTGTTAATGTCCAGTTCGCAGACGGTCGAGGATATTCGCTGAGAATTCGCCGTTCGACATGAAAGACCACCTTAAGGCCTGAGGTTATCGATGGTCAGGTGGCAGCGATGGTCGTCCCAAGGCGTGGTGGGTTGACCGGTTCCGACGTCGCCCTTGGTGATGGTGACGCGGTAGTTGTCGACGATGGGGGAGGTGTCGGGGATCGGTGCGTTGTCGGGAATGGGGGTGTTTTCCACTGATGGCTCCTTCTGATGGAAAGAGTTTGGCGGGATTGAGGGGCGGGATTCCTCGGGGAATCCTCGATACTGGGGAGTGAGCCTAGATCGTCAGGGACGCGTATGGCAGCTTTACAGAGGCGGCGTTGAGAGCCGAACGCGGCCTGTAATTTGTCTAATATGCCAAATTAACACCATGATTGTAAATGAGTTTTCGTATTAATTACGCTAAAAACTTGCAATCGTGCAGCGTCAAGAACTTGTATTTATACGGCCTCATTGACTTGCGATGATGCGGCGTTATGTACTTGCAATCATACAGCGCTAAAAACTCGCAGAGTCCCTCGCCATCCTCAAAAACCTGCAGGAGGGCGGGCGGCGCATATTCAAGTCGGACGAACTGACCCGCGTTCACCGCGAGCGCCTGCTGGCGAACGGTTTCCTGCGTGATCTGATCAGGGGGTGGGTCATGTCGACCGGCCCTCAGGCGCAGCAACAGGATACAACCCCCTGGTATGCGAGCTTCTGGGAATTCTGCTCCCTTCACTGCAATGAGCGGTTTGGCAAAGACTGGTTCCTTTCGCCCGAGCTGTCGCTGCTGCTGCATGCGGAGGCGACAGCCATTCCGCCGCAGGTGGTGGTGAATACACCCAAAGGCAAGAACAACAAGATCGACCTGCTGTTCGGCACGTCCCTCTATGACCTGCAGGTCAAGGAGATGCCGGAACAGCTGACGAAAAAAAACGGCCAGCGCGTGTTCACCATTGAGGCCGCGCTTATCCGTGTGCCGCAAGCATTTTTCCAGCGCGCGCCGATCGAGATGCAGGTCGCCATGGCGTCGGTGCGCGACGTCTCAGCCGTGCTGGGTCTGCTGCTTGATGGCGGCCACTCCGTCGTGGCGGGGCGGCTTGCCGGAGCCTTCCGGCGCGTCGGGCGTGCCGCCTTTGCCGATGAAATCGTCGCGGCTTTCAAGGCGGCCGGATATGACGTTCGTGAGTCCGATCCCTTCGCGAGGCAGTCCGGCGTAACCACCATAGCGGCGGGCGTGCCGCCGCTGGTCGCCCGTCTGCGCGCCAGCTGGGAATCGCAGCGTGAAGCCGTGATCGAGATATTCCCGAAAGCCCCTGGCCTGCCGTCCGACAAGGACGCCTACATGAAATTCGTCGAGGATATCTATGAGAGCGACGCCTATCACTCGCTGTCGATCGAAGGTTACAGCGTCACCCCGGAACTGATCGACCGGGTGCGCGAAGGCAGCTGGAACCCGGAGATCAATGAAGAGGATCGTAAGAACCGCGAGGCGCTTGCCGCGCGCGGCTACTACCTCGCCTTCCAGAAGGTCAAAGACTCCGTCTCCGCCATCATAACGGCACGCCTGCCGGAGCGCTGACGCGGGATACGCATCGCGAGTGGTATCGGGAGCTTTTTACGCCGTCGGTGACTACCGGCATACTGAAGGCCAGCGCGCTTGCCGGATATCGCAATCACCCTGTGTATCTGCGCGGCTCGCAGCATGTTCCGCCGCGCACCGAAGCCGTGGCCGACGGGATGAATGCGCTGTTTGATCTGTTGGAAGCGGAAAAGGAGGCATCAGTGCGCGCCGTGCTGGGGCACTGGCTTGTGGGTTATGTGCACCCTTATCCGGATGGCAATGGCCGCATAGCCCGGTTCCTGATGAACGCTATGCTGGCGTCAGGAGGCTATCCGTGGACGGTTGTGCGGGTGGATGACCGTGCCTGTTATCTGGCGGGGTTGGAACGCGCGAGTGGGGATATGGACGTCCGCTCATTCGCCGAATTCCTCGCGGAGCGTGTTCAGTGGTCAACGGGAAAAGCGTCATGAGGTGCCGGGAATGTCCGGCACGGACGTCAAGCGATAGCTGCAAAAGCTTCAAACGGTGCGGGGGTTGAATGCATACCTGCGCTCCTCCCGTTGAAACTCTTGAAGAACTGCTCGAAAAGCATCCTTCGATAAACCGCAATTTCGGACATCTGCTACTGCTGCAGAAAGACCCCGACGACGGCACGCTCAGTCAGGCGCTACGTCCCTACTTTGAGTCCGCCCATCTCGATGCGCGGCAGACATTTCATGCCGATATCGGAATAGACCTCCACCCCGATGCGGGGGATGAAGCAGCATTACGTCGCTATGACCCGACCGACGCATCTGCTCTGTCTCGCCCTTCGCGAAGATGCCCTAACTAGTGACGACATGCGGCTGCTAAAGGACAGAGGCTGGCGGTTGGCGCGTGTCACATTGAACGGTTGCAGGTGGTCAAGGCCGAGCAAGACGCCCGGGGAAGTGGAATAAAGGCAGTGCTTGGCGGCAGTTTGAAAGCCTTGGATTTTGCTTAGCCTGGCTGCGCAGATCAGGTCGACAAAAGGAGATTTCTGCTCTGGGAAATCATTTCCCAAACTCGGTGTTGGGAAGTGAGTATTCAGACATGGAGGCATGGGAAAGGTCCTGCTTTTAGACGTGAAGCGCGCGTCTACCGCACTGTTCCGAGGGCTTTACTTCTTGCCTATCGCGTTCGGGTTTTGATAGGCATAATGTGCCAAGCAAAATATGAAAGTGATAGGCATGATCCCACTCAGCAGCATCGCCATGAGCGCGTATACCGATCTGGTGCGGCTTCTGAAGGACGATGCGATGTCGGGCATCGAGGGCAAGCCGACGCTCAAGCAGCGCGGCGAAAAGGCATACTGGTATTCCGCACGTCGCGTCGGATCGGATATGCGATTTTTCTACATAGGCGAAGACAGCGAGGATACGCGTGCCCGTATCGACCGCATCGAGGCTTTGCACGCCACGGCAAAAGAGCGACAGGCTGAACGCTCGCGGCTGGTCCGTCTGCTGCGGGCGGAGGGCATGACGCCGACCGACCGAGCGACAGGGTCCATCCTGTCTGCCATGGCGGACGCGGGAACGTTTCGGCTGGGTGGCACCATCGTCGGCACGCATGCGTTTCGCTTCTACGAAGGCGAGCTCGGCATCCGACTGCCCTTGGGCGGAATGGCTAACACCGGCGATATTGACATCGCGCAGTTCGAGAAGCTCAGTGTCGTGCTGGAGGATCAGGTTGATCCAACGCTTGCTGAGACCTTTTCGGCGCTAAAGTTCGTCCCGTTGCCGGGGCTGGAGCCACGTCGAACATGGCGCTGGGCGCAAGGGGGAAGTGGCCAACTCGTAGAATTTCTCACACCTGCGTTTGGCGAGGAAACGATCCGCGATCTGCCTGCATTGGGGGTCAGCGCGCAGGGCCTGAACTACCTCAATTTCCTGATCGCCGAACCGATCCATGCTGCGGCCATCTATCGATCCGGCGTTCTCGTCCAGGTGCCTCGCCCCGAACGCTTCGCGATTCACAAGCTTATCATCGCTGACCGGAGGCGCGACGGTGCAGGCAGCCTCAAAGCGTCGAAAGACAGGGAGCAGGCAGCCTTCCTTATCGCGACACTGGCCGAAGATCGTCCTGATGATCTCAGCGTCGCCTATACAACTGCGATGGAGGTTGGCCCGCGCTGGCGCGAACGCCTGACGAATTCACTCAAGCGCATGCCCGACACGATGGAGATCCTGAACCGTATCTCGCAGTAGCGATCTTCGCCAAGATCGGCATGCCCTTGGACGTTGAATGCGCCTCAGATGCCTCAAAGACAAGGCGTTGGCTTCTCAGTCATGATTGATCATCACCCATTGAAGGTGCCCAGGCAAGCAGAGCTGTGGCTCTTTGTTGCCACCACCACCCAAAAGCCGCCTGTCCGCAAACCACCCCAAGTCGGGCCCAAGACGACTCCTTGAGCATCGTTATTGGAAGGGATTCGTTCTGGCAGGTTGGGGGCCGGTTGCGGACCGTCCGGGTATAGGAGCCGTCGGTGGAAAGCTGCCATTGCGCGTCGTGCCGCATAAGGCAAAGTTTACTTGATTATTCCGGATCTTCCTCATTGTCGCTAACAGGCTCGGGCGCCGGAGCGCTGAAAGTCACCCCGTCTACGCGATGCACACGAAAGCTTTCGGGAATAGGTACGATCCGCGTCCTTGGCGGAGGCTCTGGCGAAAGCCAATCCGACCATAGGTCAGAATCGGCTGACGGTGGCGGCTTGATTGCCGGTTCGACTACCGAACCTACCACAGACGCCGATCCAAGAAGCGCTATATTCCGCCCACCGGGATGTTGTGCAGATCCATAAACTATCGCGTCTATCGTCCGCTTACCACGACCGAGCTCAAATTCGCGGTGGGAAAGGTACTCCGCTACTGCTTGCGTCGGTACGTAGTCCAAGTGCACATCGTCCGGTAGGATCGGACGAGCAATCTCGTTCATGAAGCCGGTCATAAATAACCACTGCGCAGCTCGTTTCCGGGCCTTTGCCGCAAATGGGTCATACGCCTTCGGCCTGGCACCAAACAACGTGGTGTCCAACACGCAGATAGGTTCAGTGATGCGGAATTCGGCGACGGTTACAAGCTCGCCGACACTGGGTCTAAGCTCAGCTATGCAGGTATCGGCATCATAGGCACCGTAGAACGCCGAAATACCAGACGGGTTCAGCCGGCCTGGCTTTCGCATTCGTTCAGGAGGCGGCCCCAGTTTCCCAGCGAGGTCCGCCTTAATCTCCTCGCGCTTGGTAGGCTCATTGGCAACCCTCGCGCGGACGAAGCTGGACCCTTCTCCGCCAGGGGCTATCATGTAGACCGGTCCTGAACTGTTCATGTCTCGTTGCTGGTGCACATCCTCAAAAATTCGCCGTAGCAGGTCCTCTGCCTCAGCATTGAAGAACCGGCGCTGGTGCATCAGACTGGTCTTAAATGCCGACCAAAGCTGGTTGTGCTCGCTTAGCCCAGTCTGCTCTCTCGAATATCGATAGTCATTATCGTAGAATGCTTCTTCACCGTCGGGCGGCCAATAGCTGTCTGCGTCAATGAGCTCGGAGATTAAACCATCAATAACTCTTGTGTCGTCTGCACCTGTTAAATCGAGTAGCGTGTCTTCAAGATCAGATCCAGCAGTTTCGACATATCTATCATAATAAGCATCGTACGGACCGCCCACAAAATTCTCTCTAAATACCGGGTCAACGATGGCGGCAACTGCCGCGATCGGAATTCCCTTCTTCGTAGAATGGAAGTCGCAAGAGACCCCGTTCGGAAAAGATCGCCTCTCCTCTTGGATCCGCCTCTTCAATCCGCTTGCGGAAAAGCAATCAGGGCAGACGTTCAAGTTCTTCTCCGGAGTCAACGAACAAGTTCTGGTCACAGATACGGCGGACCCAATGATGGGTAGTCCCCAGCCCGTTCATGAGGGTTACTTCCGTGCTCGAATGAAGTTACAGATGTCTAGTTTGGATGGTCGCAGCTTACAAGCCGCCATGGCGCTTCCACGCAACCCAATACCAACGGGAAATCTACGAACCTCCAGATGGGAGAGATTTGTCCCGCCAGCTAGGGGGCCGGCAACGGACGGTCCACTTTTGGGTAGATTGGGTTGAATTGCAGCCGCGAGTAGGTCTGGAAGACATCGCACCACGCTCACAATGGCAGTCTGTCGGCTCACCTTCTTTCGCGAAATGTCTCGTGCAACCTTACAAATCTAGCCAAAATGCTGCTGTTAGAGCACTACTCCGTGGAACATTTGCAGGTAGCAGATCACCAGTTATGGCATCACTGCGTTTTGAAACTGGGCAATATAATTGTCAGCTATTCTTGGCGCATTCACCAGAATTCCGACTTCATTGTACGGCTTGCTTTCAGAAGGGTCCGCCGACAACCAGTTTAGACTTGAAATAGCGAGATGATCGTCATCCCATCCCAGCACCTTGGCATGGATCCGGGGTCTGTGAATTGGCTCCACCTGAACCCCGGCCTCGGCGAATGTTCGGACGAGATCGGCACCGGCTGCGCCGGACAGGGGGCCTGTCGTACGGCCGTAGAAGAAAGAGGCCTCTATTCCCTTCTCCTTCACTGCTGCCAAGGCAGGCAGCAGTGTCAGCGATTCCGCGGTGATGCCAATGCGATGGCTCAGTGCAAATATTCGGCGCTCGGCATCGTCTCTGGCCTTGAGAACGAGCCGCGCATGATCGGAACCATACAACAGTCGCATCGGGACTTTGCGCCCTCTCTGGGGAGGCATGTCCATGATCTTTCTCCCGAGTACGGCTAGATCAATTGCGAACTCATTCCAAACCCCCGGCCGGCCCTGGGAGAGACCAGCGAGCTTCTTCATCAGCTGCCCAACAAGAGTGGGTTCTCGAAGTCGGAAGGATGTTTCGAAGCTCTTGTAGTCGGAGGCAAGCCAGTTACAGGAGCCAACCAATGCGTTCCATCCTTTTTGAGAATCTGCGAATACGATCTTGGCATGGGAGTTTGTCGAGAATGGATGCACCCTGATCGACCCAGTCCTCCCCGCTTCATGCACCCCAGCCTGCATCTTTGCTGCCGCAACCTGTGAGGAACGCGTTGAACTGCTGAGATCATCCTGACCCCACAATACGTCGATTGTTACACCTCGTTCTGCAGCTCGAAGAAGCAACGGCAGCACTGCCGCCGCTCTCTCGTCGCTGATGAACGTCGAGTGAATAATGACCCGCTCCGATGCGCCGGCAATAATGCGGTCGAGCGATCGCCAGTGATCATCACCATCGACAACTAGATCTGTGGTGTCGTAGGCACCTAGCGTTGTCGCCGGCGTCTCCTCAATCGGTTCCCGTACAGCGATAACTGGTGCTGAGGCCTTTCCGTTTTCCGCAAGCCGCGCCGACATTTGACTCGCCGCGTTCAGCACAGCGGTCCGGAGCTTTTCCGGCGCGCGCCCAGGCAAGCCATCAATCTCACCATCTTTGACTGTGATTATCGCATATCGCTCTGCGAGCTTCTCAGAACCTCGGTCAACACCGATTATGATTTCGTCTTCACCTTCGATCGTGGTGAATACCTCGCCCATATCTTCGAGGTCATGGGCATCCGACGCAGAGAGGTAGACCACCGGATTCTCGCCGACATGAGAATCAATCTGGTTTTTGTGATAGAGATCAAGCTCGCGTCCGCGATAGACGCTTCCTGACAGCTGTTCGATGGCGAAGCCTCTCCAGCGCGGCTCTCGCACGGTCGCTGAGGGCAGCTGTTCGTAATGTACTAAAGACGCGCCTGCGGCCGTGATCTGGAAGAGCGGCCCGCGTGATGTTGCAGTGATTTCCACCCAGCCCGCGCGCATAAGTCGTATGAAGGCCTCGACAACTACACGGCGTGGGAGGCTGGATTGCTTGGCCAGATCTGCGGCTGATGCAGCACCCCTCGACACCGCATCAAGAAGGAGGTGCTCTATTACGCTCCACCTTCTGCCTCGTTCAATGATGAAGCGCCGACTGCCTTTCAGGACCGGAAATATAACCTGCACGGTCGTCATATCATGGCTCCCTTCAATGTCGTCCATGGGACGACTGCGGCATGTCCCGCTGCGTTCTCAGTTTCGAGAGCTTCAAGGAAGTCGGACAGAAATCCGATGTCTTGATCCGGAAGCTTGCTAGCGACCGCAACAACATGCTCGTAGAAGGCGAGACTGCCGACTATTATCAGGCGCCACTTCGCGCGACTGAGCAATACGTTCATTCTTCTCTTGTCTCGCAGGAATCCGAGTGCCCGTGCCGGTGTCGCGTGGTGATTGTTGCGCACCATCGAGATCACGATGCAGTCGGCCTCGCCGCCCTGGAAAGAGTCGACGGTTCCGCAATAGGTATTCGCGTTTATTGCCGGAACAAATCCGGCCAGGTTAGCCAGGGTGCCTCCCTTGTTGCGGTCGAGTTCTCGGTCAATTCGTCGTACCTGCTGCCAGTATGGTGAGAGCACTGCGAGCGATGGGCGGATTTTGGGATCAGAGAGACTGAGAAGGCTCAATCCACGAATGACGGCTTGGGCCTCTTCCGGATTGGAATAAGGTGGTGTCCTCTCTCCACCACGTCCTCCGGGAGCCTCGGACTGGGCATAGGGCATATCGATGAAGACGATTGGCTTATCTGGAAACACCGAGGAATTGGTGCTGACGACGGGCGAGGGCGTGGTCGAGAACTTGGCTACCTGCTTTGCGTTGGTCTCAAGTTCTCCTTCGTAGAAGCACTTCGAGACGATCCGCGCGATTGCCGGGTGCATACGGTATTGCTCGTTGAGACGGCGCGCGATCCTCGGACCGGAATCTTTACGCCTCTGGCGAGAGAGCTCCCGTTCCACAAAGGTCTCGAATAGAGTGAGTAGCGATAGGGCTTCGCCGCCATGCGCTCCTTTCCCCGCGAAGTGCTTGAAGCAGCCCGCATGGATGGCGCCAAAAGCTGGCGCATTCTGTGGGAAGTGATGGTGCCCAACCTGCGCGGCACCATCGCCTCGCTGGCAATCCTCATCTTCATTTCGACGTGGAACGAGTATTTTTGGCCGCTGCTGCTCTCGCGCACGCCGGAAAACAGCGTCATCCAGATCGGCATCCAGATGTTCATGACGTCCGAAGGCACCATGTGGGGTCCTTTGATGGCGGCGGCTACCATGGCAAGCGCGCCGGTCCTCGTCATCTATATCTTCCTGCAGCGCCAGGTCGTGCAGTCCTTCATGAAATCAGGAATCCGCTGATGCAGCCCACAGTCGAACGACACTTCGCCGTCCCCGGCACCTTCAACATCCGCGATCTCGGCGGCTATGCCGCCGCCACCGGCCAAACCCGCTGGCGCCGCCTCCTGCGCGCCGACGGCCTGCACCGCCTCGATGCCGCCGGCATGGCCATTCTCACCGATGCTGGCGTCACCACCGTCATAGACCTTCGCCGCGACGACGAGCTGGAAAGCCACCCCAACCCCTTCTCCGCCAACCCGGCCGTAGCTTATCACCACGTATCGCTCTTCGACCGGCTTGCCCCCAGCGCGATGGTGGCGGATGTCTTGCACGATCTCTACGTCCAGGCGCTCACCACGCGCCAGTCCGCCATCGCCGAAATCCTGACCGTGATCGCCGATGCGCCGGAAGGCGTCGTCATGTTCCATTGCACCGCAGGCAAGGACCGCACCGGCCTCGTCGCCATGCTCATGCTGCTCTTGGCCGGCGTCGAGCATAAGATCATCCTCGAAGATTATGCTCGCACGGGCGAGATGATCGCGCCAATGATCGAGGAGATCATCGCCGATGCCACTTCGCGCGGTGTCGATATCGAGACCTTCCGCCCGCTGCTCGCCTGCAGTCCCGATACGATGGCTGCAACGCTTGCGCATCTCTCAGACAGCCACGGCACGATTGAGGCCTACCTCTCAGAGATCGGCCTCTCGCCCGACACCATCGTCCGCCTTAATTCCCGCCTTACGGAGAAACGCTGAAATGGCTCAACTGTCCCTGTCGCGCCTCAAGAAACGCTATGAAGAAAAGCAGGTTCTGCACGGTGTCGATGTCGAGATCGCCCACGGCCAGTTCGTCGTCATCGTCGGCCCGTCCGGCTGCGGCAAGTCCACGCTTTTGCGCATGATTGCCGGCCTGGAAGACATTTCCGAGGGCGACATCGCCATCGACGGCCAAATCATCAATGACCTCGACCCGGCCGACCGCGGCTGCGCCATGGTTTTCCAGAACTACGCTCTCTACCCGCACATGACCGTTCGCGAAAACATGGCGTATCCGCTCAAGATCGCCCGCCTGCCAAAGACCGAGCGCGCCAAGCGCGTCGAGGATGCTGCCGGCATCCTGGCGCTGTCCGACTATCTCGACCGCCGTCCCGCCCAGCTTTCCGGCGGGCAACGCCAGCGCGTCGCCATGGGCCGTGCCATCGTGCGCGAGCCCAAGGTCTTCCTCTTTGACGAGCCTCTTTCGAACCTCGACGCCAAGCTTCGTGTCACCATGCGCATCGAGATCAAGCGCCTGCACAAGCGCCTCAAGGTGACCTCAATCTTCGTCACTCACGACCAGGTCGAGGCGATGACGCTGGCCGACATGCTGATCGTCATGAATGGCGGCAACGTCGAGCAGATCGGCACGCCGTCGGCAATCTACCGGGAACCTGCCTCGACATTCGTCGCGAGCTTCATGGGCGCGCCTGCAATGAACCTCCTGCCGGCCAGCGCCGACGCATCCGGCCTCGTCTTGCTCGATGCCGCGAAGGACCATCCGATTGCGCTCGACGGCATCGCCACTGGTGCCTGCCACTTCACGCTAGGCATCCGCCCCGAGGACGTGATCGTCACCGGCGATCCGCACCGTGGCATCGCCGCCACGATCGATCTGGTCGAGGAACTGGGCAGCAGCCGCGTCGCCTATTGCACGCTGGGCAAAACCGAGATTGCCGTCGTCCTGCCCAAGGGCGAGGACGTCTCGAGCGGCCGCACCATCCATCTCGCCTTCCCATCGTCTGTGCTGCATGCCTTCGAGCGCGACAGCGGCCTGCGCATAACGGCTGAACGGACCAGGGATATCGTTCGGACCGCAGCTTAGTTCACCTTCGCGTTAGCTTTGAGAGACAAGTTGATACGAAGCCGTCCTTGTCCATGAAGGTCCCGTTCGGGGCCGATCGATAGGCGGTGTCGGCCCAGACGCTGGACTATTGATCTTCAGTCAGCACTTTCTTGAATTGGCGGCCAAACTTTGCGACAGTGGGTTCGATCGCCTCAATGCGAGGAAACCCGCCCGCCGGATGTTCGCTTCTGCACTGGTGCATCTTCCATCGATAAACTTGCATGAACATACCTGTCGTTGTCCGGATTGATCGTTCATGGGATGAACCCGCCTGGCAAACGGCCGACTTCAGGCCGGCGTTGAGCTGTGCGGCACTGCTCAGCTGGATTATGGAGCCGCCGCCGGTCGATGCAGGTGTCCCTGCCCCCATCATCAAGATCGTGTCCGAGGTCGCGGCCTCGATGGGGCCAGTCGCATTCCGTCTGTTCTTTCCGGAAGACATGCCGACCGGCATCAGGAGACTTGCCCCTGCAAAGCCGGCGCTGCCAGTCAGAATCTGTCAGCGTCTTACCCGCAGGTGGCCGGCCGACCTCGCGGTCGCACTCGATCCGGCCGGCGTCGCTGAACTCTTTTCGCGGGACTGGCAGCTTCAGGGGCAGACAGCCCTGGTGCTGCAGGGCGACACGCCGACCGACGAGACGCTGGGCAGACTTCGCCAAACAAGGGACTGGAGCCGCGGCGGCTTTCCAGCAGATGCCCGCCTACTTATCGCCCCCGCCGTGGACGGCGACGGGATCCTGTTCGCCGCCGCCAGCGCTGAAGTACTCGGCACAGCCCTCGGCATACTCACCCGGGCATTCCAGCACGCGGGCGAGACCGTCGATTGGGGAACTGCACCGGGCAGCGACAGACCGGCAATGGAAATCGCAATCAATCGCCATGTTGATGCCTCCGAGCCCGACGAGCACGGCTTCCATGAATATCACTACGAATACGACATACTCGAGTTTTCGAGGACAGGCAGGACCTATATCGTACGCTCCTATGCAGACACGCCGGATCGGGCCGCATTTCTGTCCTGTCGGGAGGGCGACGAAAGCCATCTGCTCGGTCCCGCCGACCTGATACATCCGCTTCTCGTCGAAGCGGTCGACTATCTGCACGCGACGGGTAAGACGACACTCGAGCGTCTCAGCGCTTCCGACGGCTATGTGCCGCTTGAGGTGGCCACGATTCCGACCCCGGACTGACAATGTTTCGATGGCAAAGGGACCCTCGTAGCTGCCTTTACAAGGACGGGAGGTTCGCGGCGTATCCATCGCTGGCTCGATGTTCCGACAAGACGATCCAACATTCCCGTCGTGACAGCGACTGTGCGGCAAAGGTGGGGTGCCGCGTGTGACTGGTGGCTGATGACGTTACGGTGACTGAATTTAACCAGTGGGTTGCTGCATTGAAAGACGTGGATGTGCTTGGAGCCAATGGCACCAAGATCGGCGAGGTCGATGAGGTGCTTGGGAAGCAAGCCGTTTTTGATTGATTTCAAGGCGCTCGCTGTAAAACCGCGGTTGAAGCCGCGCCTGATTGCCGAATGAAATCAATACCGGTGTAAAACGGGTGAGGATCAATATCCTGTCGCCTTGCGCACTCCGCCACCTCGCGCCACGATGGCGGAAACGGGAGGGGAAACATGCGCGTTGCATGGAAGGACCTGAACTTCACAGAACAGGCCGGCTTGCATCCGATCGGAGACGTCTGGATCGATCTCAAACCGCGCGACATTCGAATATGGCGCGAGCATCCTACGGCGATATTCGAGGCGACGCGGTATGCCGCGCTGAAGGGTCGAGACCGCTATCTTCTCGGCTCGTACGACCTGCCAGAAGCCTGAGGATGCGTGCATGTCCGATGCGATTCTTCCTGATGGCCATGGCCATCGAAAGCGAAGACCCCGACATCGCCGACGCAGTGCGGGAAAGACTGCCACCGGTTCGCGACAGGCTGGCGCGGTGATCGAGGGCGCAGCGAATGCTGCGCGAGCTATAGCGGCTTATAGGCGATGGCCTCGATCTCTACCAGGATATCGATCATCAGACGCGACTCCGCCGTCGAACGGGCGGGAGGGTTCTCCGGGAAAAACGGCGCATAGGCGGCGTTGAAGCCGGCGAAATCCTCGGCATGTTTCAGCCAGACGGTCGTCTTCACGACGTCCGAGATAGAACATCCGGCCAAGGCAAGCGCCGTCGTGATGTTCTCCAGCACCTTCCGGGTCTGGACGCCCACGTCGCCCTCGACGATCTTGCCTTCGCTGTCGACCGGCACCTGACCTGACACGAAAACGAAATCGCCTGCCCTGACTGCTGGAGAAAGCGGCACGTGCGATGTTCCGAAATGCTGTCTGGTCATGCGTTTTCCTTCATGCGGATTTGCCACGGGCATCGACAGGCAAGCTCCCCACAAGCTTGCCGCTACTGACGATGAACACCTCGTCGAACAGGTTCGAAACGACGCAGGTGTGGTTGGGAAGAACGTGGATACGGTCACCGACCTTAGGCGGTTTGGCGCAACTAGATACGTCGATCAGCCCGTGCTCCTCGTTAAGCTGGTAGATCACCGCCTCGGGATGCTCGATCACCGAACCGTAGCCATCAAGGCCCAGCAAGTCCGATGTCAGCGCCTTCGATCCCGCGTCGATGATGGCACGATCCGGGGTCGGCCGCGAAACCACTGTCGCGAGGATCGACATGGCGCACTGCGCCGGTGTCGCGGTGCCCCGCGCGAGCAGCGCGCGGTCGTTGTAGATGTAAGTGCCGGCGCGATATTCCGTGACGGGCATGAGCCCCTCGTCGCTCCACATGTCCGGACTGCCGCCGGACGAAACCGTCGCCACCTCCAGGCCTGCGGTCCGACATGCCGATAGCGCAGCGTTCAACGCGGCCTCCGAATTCGCCCGCTGTCCGGCTGCCGGATAGGTCATCAGGCCGCCAAACGTCAGTCCGTCCGCAACATCGATATGCCGAGCCAGTTCCACGATGGCTTGTGGATCGGCAAGGCCGCAACGCCCACCACCCGTGTCACATTCGACGAGCACACGGATCTGCGCATTCCCCGAACGGGCCGCCGCCGCTATGCCGTCGACGACAGCCGCGCTGTCGGCCACCACCGACAGGCGGGTGCGGCGTGCGACCTCGCCAAGGCGTGCAAGCTTCGCGCTGCCCAGCGTGTTGGTAGTCAAAAAGATGTCGTCGATCCCTGCGTCGCACATCATTTCGGCCTCGCCGACGGTCTGTACCGTCACGCCCTTCGCTCCGAGTCCGACCTGCCTCAGAGCCCACGCAACGGTGCGATGCGTCTTGATATGCGGCCGGTTCGCGAGCCCCGCCTGGTCACAGCGCTGCTGCCACCGGTGCAGATTCGCATCCGCGATATCGGCGTCGATGAGCACCGCCGGGGTCTCCAGCGTTTCAAGCGTGCGGTCGAGCGGGCGCAGGCGCGACCGTACGGCATCGGGTAATTCGCTACTCATCGCAGGAATCTCTTGGACGAAACGAGCATAGTGCCGACATGCTAAAAATCCTCGACGGTGAGTTCACGCGCCATCACTATGTTGCCAGCTGTCAGACCGCAATCGACCGGAATGGCGGCACCGGTGATGGCGCTGGCGGCATCGGAAACAAGGAAGGCGATGACGCGCGCGATCTCCTCCGGCTCCACGATACGCCCCAACGGATACCATCGCTCGAGCATCTTGAGAACGTTGGGATCCTTCGCGCGGCGCTCGTCCCAGATCGGCGTGCGCACCGTTCCCGGCAGGATGCAGTTGGCCCGGATGCCGTATCGCCCGTATTCCATCGCCAGCGCCTTGGTCATTGCGATCAAACCTGCCTTTGCAGCGCTATAGGCGGGATCGCCCAGCGCGAGCAGCCCGTTGACCGAACCCACATTGACGATGGCCCCGGCACGACGTTCCACCATCCGAGGCAACACGGCATGGGCGCAGGCATAGGCGCCATTGAGATTGGTGGCGATATCCTCCTCCCAACCCTTCGGATCGGTGGCAACCAATGTCGGGTGCCGCGACACGCCGGCATTGTTGATCAGAAAATGAACCTCGCCGAATGTCGCGAACGCATCCCGAACCGCATCCGCCGAGGCTATATCGGCCACGGCCGCTTTCGCCTCGATACCCTCTGCGATGAGCCCCTGCGCGAGCTCGACAACCCTGTCGTTGCGATCGAGCGCGGCGATCACGGCGCCCTCCTCGCCGAAGAAGCGGCATAGCCATTGGCCGATGCCGCCGGCCGCGCCGGTGATCGCGACGGTCTTGCCCGCAAACTGCCCACTCATGACGCGCCTCGCAGAGCCTCGCCGATCCACGCTAGATTGGCCTGGCGCAGATGACCCCAATTGTAGAATGCCAGCCCGTCCACCCCACCGTCACGCAACGATTCGACGGCCGCCAGGAACTCGCCTCGGGTTGAAAGGTCGGGGTGCGAGGGCCGCAGGATGCCGCGCAGACTGCCCTTGCCCTTCACCCGCCTGCGGATGTCGAAGAGGTCCACTTTGACGCGCTCGGCGCTCGGCTCGTAGAAGCAGGCTTCGATGATACCGGCCGTGCCGGCAAGCGCCGCGAGGTCTGTGCCCTCGTACCATGCGCCGGCGGTCGGGCGGGACACCGATGGGATCACGGCGATTTCCACGTCCTTCCGCACCGCGGCTCGTATCTCAGCCACGAGCGAGGTGACGACATCACAGCGGAAATCGAGATAGCGGCGGAAATCTCCCCGCGAGGCGACATCCGCCCGCCAGAATGCCTCTGCCATGTCCGGTGGGTAGTCGATGTCGCTGTCGAGATATGCCTCACTATCGGCCGCGACCTCAGCCTTGAGCCGGCGCGCGTCGATGCCGGACCGCTCAGCACCCGCAAGGCAATGCTCGCAGAAGCAGAGGCCCAGCATCCCCTCCAGCCAGGGGTTCGACTTCACCAGCGCGAACTCGTGGTGGTAGCCATGCGCGTAAGGCGCAAAGCCCGGCGATTCCAGCGTGATGCCCCGCACCGGGTAGTTCTCGGTGACGTCGCGGGTGAGGCCAACGGCATAGGCACGCGCCTTCGGCGCAGACGGGCACAGGCTGTAGACATACGGATCGTCGAACGCGTTGCGCACCACGGCATCGGGACGCGCCATGCCGAGCCGCGTGTTGTGCAGCAGCACCAGCCAGGCATTGACCGCCATGCCGCCTCGGTCGGTCATTTCGCGCAGCATGTCGCGCCCGCCGAGCAACCCGTTGGGTACGGGCTTGATGTCGCCGTACAGTGCGGCATCGGGCGTGAAGTACACGGTTCCGTCGTCCGGGAAATAGACCTTGCCGGACTTCCCATGCGGCCGCAGGAATTTGCCGGCGTGATAGCTGGCGGCCAACGTCACTGTATCCAGCCCGAGCGCACGAAATTCGCTCGTCGCGGCTTCAACGCCTGTCTCGGCAAGATCCCAGGCATAGGTGTAGATCGCCTTGTAGCTCACACCTGCTCTCCACAACACGACTGCGCTGAGGGCCGTCCCGCGCCCAACACGAATGGTTCCTCGAATGGCCGTCGCGCGAGTTCCATCTCCCGGCCGGCGAGATAGACCGCGACCGGCTGCAGCAAGGTCGAGCCCTGGCGTCTTGCTCCGACCACGTCCTCGAACAAATAGTCCCTGTCGACCTGTCTCAGCACGGTGATATCCGCGGGCGCTCCGATGCCGAGATGCCCGAGATCCGGCCGTCTGATGGCAAGCGCGGGCCGGCTGGTCGACATGCCGATGATGTCGGGCAGCGAAAGCCCGCAGTTCAGCAACTTGCTCATCGTGTGCAGCAGGTCGTAGCCGGGGCCTTCCACGGCGATGACATGCACGTCCGACGAGATGAGGTCCGGCGGGAAGCCGTCGCCAAGCGCGGCCTCCACCGTTTCGTAGCCGAAGGCGCCCATGCCATGGGCGATGTCGAACAGGACGCCGCGCTCGCGCGCATCGCGGACGGCGCGCATGATCTTGCCGTTCGCTCCCAGCGCGGAATTGGGTTCGGGGCGGAAGCAATGGGTGAGAATATCGCCTGGCCGCAGCATGGATACGACGTCTTCGTAGCTCGGCGGCGCGGTGCCGATATGCGTCATCAGCGGCAACCCGACCGCGTCGGCTGCCTCCAGCGCGAGCTCAAGCGCGCCCAGCCCGAGTTTACCGGTCACCGGCCCACCGATCCGGACCTTGACGCCGACGATCCGGTCCCGGTTTGCCTCGATCGTTGCGATGCAGCGATCAACGGGAAGCATCTCGCGCAGCGTTGCCTCGCCAATGGAAATGCCCTTGTCGAAACCGAAGATGCCGGGAAACGAGATGTTGAGGAAGGCGAAGATGCGATAGGGTGAATGGGCCATCACATAGTCGCGAAAGCCATCGTAGTTCCCGGCGCCGGCGCTGCCCGCGTCGACGAGCGTCGTCGTGGCCGATCGCCGCGCAATGAAGCCCGGATCGACGCTGAGCGATGTCGCTTTGTGATAGACATGGGTGTGGATGTCGATGAGACCCGGCGCGACGATCGTCCCGCTCACATCCACGACAGCGCCTTTGCCAGCAGGAAGATCGCGACCGGCAGCCGCTATCCTGCCCGCCCCGATGGCGAGGTCCATGACCGCGTCCACGCCGTTACGCTCGTCGAGGACGCGACCGCCTTTCAGAAGGAGGTCGTAGCTCGGCATGTCCACCGGTTTGCTCATGGGTTCCTCTGATGCCGCATCGCCGATGACCACGCTCAGGCGAGTTCGATGGCGCGTTTCTCATTGATCGACTGTTCGGCCGCGAGCACGATGCGAAGGCTGTTCACCGCAGCATCCATCGCATCGCTCAAGTCGAGATCCTCTTTGATCGCTTTCAGGAAGAACGCCTGCTCGCGGTCGCAGAGTTCCTGATGACCCGGCTCGTCGTCCATCGAGAAGAGTTCGTCCTTCTTCACGAAATTCTTGTCCGGCCCGACCTCCGCGTGGTGATAGCGGATCGCATCGGTCTTGGTGTGCCTGTCGATGTCGGCGGAATCGGAAATATCGGCGAGCTGGTCCTTGCCCTCGGAATGGCCGGGCACGATCGAAACCGCGCCGCGCGGCCCCACGACATCCTTCACGAAGAAGGCTTCCTCGCTCATCATCGGTCCCCAGCCCGCCTCGTACCAACCGACCGACCCGTCGTCGAAGGTCACATGGAGATGGCCGTAATTCTGCTTGGCCGCGTCGTCCCACAGCTTGGCGCCAATGCCGTGCACGCGTACCGGCTTGGCCTCGGTCAACTGGCACATGACATCGACATAGTGCACGCCGCAGTCGACGATGGGGATCAGGCTGTCGATCAGGTTCTTGTGCCAGCCCCAGGCCGGCCCGTTGCTCTGCTGGTTGAGGTTGAGGCGCATCACCAGCGGCTTGCCCAGCGTCTTGCCCAGTTCGATGAATTTCATCCAGCTCGGATGGACGCGCAGGATATAGCCGAGCATCAGCTTCCTGTTCTTCTCGCGCGCGCGCTTCACGACCGCCTCGGCATCCTCGATGTTGGTCGCCAGCGGTTTCTCCATGAACACGTGTGCGCCCGCATCGATCGCCTTGATGGCATATTCGGCGTGGGTGTTCGGCCACGTGTTGATGGAAACCGCATCGGGCTTCGTGGCAGCCAGCGCCTCCTCGTAATCCTCGAACAGAGGATAGCCCGAAAGCTCGTCCGGGATCGTCTTGGACTTGATCGAGCGGCTCATGAGCCCGACGATCTCGAAGCCGGGATTGCGGTGATACGCGCTCGCATGGGAGGCCCCCATATTGCCAAGCCCGACGACCAGAACTTTCACTCCATCGGCCATCAGGCCCTCCCATCCTGTTTTCTATGATGGCGGGCGGCGGCAAGCCGCCCGCTTTTCGTCTTCTCGGAAACAATCAGCCCGGAACAGCCTGGTCGTAGAGGCCCGACCTGACAGCTTCGACGTCGATCGCGGCGAATTCGTCGCTCAGTTCGTAGCCATCGGCGTCCGCCTTGACCTTGTCGTGGTCGAAGTCGTTGGCCGCTGCGATGCAGTCGTTGGAGCAGACGTCCTCGGCCTTCACTTCCTTGGTGATCTGCTTCAGCTTGTAGATTTCGTCGAAGAAGAGCTGCCAGGCCGCCATGTCGTGGTCGCCCCAGCCGGCACGCTTGTCCATGTCGCCACGGAAAACGTTGATCTGCTGCAGGATCGACGTAACGCCCAGTTCCGGCCCGATATTGCTCGCAAGCGTTGGGAATTCTTCAAAGACAGCTTCCACCGCCGCGCGCGGATTCTGGTAGCCGAACTCCATGCCCATCGCCCATGCGCGCAGATATCTGTCGAGGAAGGCCTTCTTGTCGGGGTCTTCCAGATCGGCCGCGCGAACCACGAAGGTGTTGGCGAAGAGCGGAGACTTCTGGACGCCGAGCCAGTATTCGAAATCGAGTCCGGTCCCGATCCATTCGGCGCGGAGGCCCTCCCAGCCAAGGGCTGCGTCGCCCTGCCCCGCCTTCAGCGCCGTCGCCCAGGTCGGCCATCCCGCCTCCACATAGTTGATTTTGGTCACGTCGACGCCCTGAACGGCGAGCATGGGATCAACGATCGCCTGCCAGGCGGCCGATCCAAGCAGGATGGTCTTGCCTTCGAGCGTCTTGAGGTCGTTCGTGCCTTCGCCCTTGCGGAAGGCGAGGCTGAATGTGTCCTTGGCGCCCATGTGGAACGCTGATTTGAGTTTCATGTCGTTCTCGAGCGCGAAGGAGAATACGCCCGGCGACGGGAAGCCCATGTCGGCCTGACCGACATCGACGAACTTGACGGTGGCGGTGCCATCCGAAGGTCCGGGCTGCATGTCGGTCTCGATGCCGAGATCGTCGAAGTAGCCCATCTTCTTGCCTATCCAATAGGGATAGTCGTCGAGCACTTCGAGCGTGCCGCGCGGCGATATCCAGGTGAACTTGGGATAGGGATCCGCGAAGGCGCGGCCGGCGGCGCCCAGTGAACTCGCCGTCACGACGCCAGCGGCGGACACTTGCAGGAAGGTGCGGCGAGAGAGATTGCCGGACATAGAGAACGTGTTCATTGCCTTTCCCCTTTTGATGAATGCTCTTGTTTCCCGAGGCCATTCCTCCCGGCGTCGGGTCTTGTATCAGGCCTCCCAGCTCGCGAACTTCTTTCCCAGCAGGAAGAAGATCACGTAGATCAGGATGCCTAAAATCGAGAGGATCAGGACCACCGCGAAGAACTGCGGCATCTGGATCATGGAAGAATAGGAGGTGAGCCGGTTGCCGAGACCGAACCCGCCGCCGACCATTTCGGCGCCCACAGCCGTGAGAAGCCCGAAGATCGAGCCGACCATGAGCCCGACGAAGATCATCGGAAGCGCCATCGGGGCACGGATCTTCCAGAATATCTGGAACGTCGATGCGCCATAGGAACGCGCCAGCGCGATCTTGCCCTGATCCACGCGACGGAATCCGGTCGCGGCGTTGATCATGACCATCGGGCCGGATGCAAGCGCCACGGCAATGATGCGCGGCTCGTAGCCGAAGCCGAAACGCAGGATCAGCAACGGCACGAGCGCCAGCATCGGCGTCGTCACCAACAGCAGGATGTAGGGCGTCACGATCTTCTCGGCGAAGGGAAACTGCGTAATGACGGCCGCCAGAACGAGACCGACGGTGGCTCCGATCGCGAACCCTCCGAGCAGTTCGACCAGCGTGTGACCGAGGTGGGGCGCGATGCGCGGGAATTCGGTCACCAGCGCCAGCGCGATCTCGCTGGGCTTGGGCAGGACATATTGCGGCACCTCGAACATCGTCAGCAGTGCCTCGGTCCCGCCGATCACCACCACCGCAACAAGGATGATCGCCATCACCTCCTTCAAGGACCCGATGCCCGGTCCGGACGTCAGCGCGGACATATTCGAGATGCCGACTTCCGCAGAGCCGCCGTGCTGTGCTCCGAAACTGGGGATCGCGTCCGTATCGCTCACTTGCATCTCACTCCGCCGCGCGCGCCGTCGCGTTTTCCGAAACGCCGCCTTGCGGGAAACGGCTCTGCCGCGCCCCGACGATCTCCATCTTGATCGTGTTCGTGAGGTCGAAGACCTCCCTGGTGGACATGATTTCCAGCGAACGCGGGCGCGGAAACTTGACCTCGTGGATGCTCGCCACGCGCCCCGGCCGCGGGCTCATCACCACGACGCGGTCCGACAGGAAGATCGCTTCCTCGATCGAGTGGGTGATCAGCACGATGGTAGTCGGCGTATCGAGCCAGATTTCCTCGACCAGCCGGTTCATCTCCTCACGCGTGAACGCATCGAGAGCGCCGAACGGCTCGTCCATCAGCAGCACCGACGGCTTGTAGGAGAGCGCGCGAACCAGCGCCACACGCTGCTGCATACCGCCGGAAAGCTCGCGCGGGAACCTGCCTCCGAACCCCTCGAGCCCGACGCGCTTCAGGAGTTCGGCGATCCAGGCGCGGTCGGGACGCGTCCCTTTGATCTCGAAGGGAAAGTTGATGTTGGCGTCCAGGTCGCGCCACGGCAGGAGGTTCGCCTCCTGGAAGACGATGCCGATTTCCGGGCTCGGGCCGGTCAGTTTCTTGCCGTCGAGCAGCACTTCGCCGCTTGTGAGCCCGTGCAGTCCCGATATGGACCACAGCAGCGTGGTTTTTCCGCATCCCGAAGGCCCGACGATGGAAACGATTTCACCTGCCCCGATATCCAGGGAGCAGCGATCAAGGGCAAGCAGATCGCCCGAGCGCGTATGATACAGTTTCGTCGCGCCCACGACGCTCAGTTTCGGCTCTGCGGATTTCCCCGCTGTCATCACACCAAGCACCCCTGCTGGAAGATAGCTCCTTGAGCGGAGCTTTTGCCTTTATTCAGTGTGAAACTATCCGACACGACGAGTCAAGCTGCGAACTTCAGCGCACGATGATTGCCAGCAATCCCGTTGCATATAAAGGGTTCCAGCGGTTGCGCATTCCGTAACTTTCCTACATATTCGATGAAAAGCTTCTCTGGAAAGCGCTTGGCCTCGCACAGGATGCGTGACGGAACCACGAACATGGACACAGGAATCGGCGCTGAAGAATCGAAGGCGAATGACCTCGGTACCGAGCGATATTCGAAGCCCATCCCGGACATTCTCTCGCAGATCAAGGACTCCTATGCGGAACTTCGCCCCGCCGAGCGTCGTGTCGCGGACGTCGTGCTGGCTGACGTAACGTTCGCGGTCGATGCGTCCAACGCCGAGATTGCCAAGCGCGCCGATGTGAGCGAACCGACCGTCACCCGCTTCTGCCGGGGCATCGGCTGCGACGGCGTGCGGGATTTCAAGCTGAAACTGGCACAAAGCCTCGTCGTCGGACGACTTTATCTCGCGCCTGTATCGCCGCGTGAGCAGAGCGAGGACAGTTCCCCACTTTGGAACGTCGTTTTCGGTGAGGCGCGCAATGCCTTGTCCGCCGTCGAACGCAGCATCGACCCGGCGGACATACTCAGGGCCGCCAACCTCGTGGCGGAGGCGCATCAAGTGCTTGTGTTCGGATTGGGCGGCAGTTCCACCACGCTGGCGCAGGAAACGCAAAATCGCCTTTTCCGCTATGGCGTCGTCGTGTCGGCGCACTCCGACCCGTACATCATGAAGATGGCGGCATCCGCGCTGAAGCCGAACGATCTCCTGATCGCGATCTCCGGCACGGGGCGGACGCGCGAAGTGGTCGAGGTCGTCGAACTCGCCCGTCACTATCGCGCCAAAACGATCGCTATTACCGCGCCGGACAGCGACCTCGCGGGCGCGGTCGATCTTGCTCTCACAGTCGATGTGCCCGAATTTCCTGACGCGCTGAAGCCGACCGCTTCGCGCTATGCCTTCCTCGCCATTCTCGACCTGGTTTCCACGGCGGTCGGCTACCGACTGGAGCCAGCCGCCCGCGAGACGCTGCGTCGGATCAAGTACACCGTCGTCACGCATCGCAAGGGCAAGGCGTCAGAGCCGCTCGGCGATTGAGTTTCAGGCGGCGTCCGCCGCGCAGTTTGGAATAGGTCGAATGCTCGATACATCACCCGCCTCGGTCGCATCCGCCTGGCTTTCGCGCTTCGGCGCGGCGCTCTCCAACGGCGATGCCGCCGCGACCCTGGCGCTGTTCGCCGACGATTGTTACTGGCGTGACCTCGTCGCCTTCACCTGGAACGTGAAGACGATGGAAGGAAAGCCGGCCATCGCCGCAATGCTCGACGCCACCCTGCCGGCAACCAGCCCATCAAGTTGGCAGGTGACGGACGTGTCTGGAGGCGGGTCGGCGCCTGTCCAGGCGTGGTTCAAGTTCAGGACGGCGGCCGGCGAGGGAAGCGGCATCTTCACCCTTGAAGACGGCAGATGCGTCACGATCCTGACGACGCTACAATCGCTTGCCGGTCATGAGGAGCCCCTACGATCCCGCCGGCCGATGGGCGTTCGCCACGGTGCCGACCGCAACCGCAAGACATGGGCCGAGCAGCGCGCCGAAGACGCGGCGGCGCTCGAAGCAGGCGCCGATCCCTACTGCCTGGTCATCGGCGGCGGCCAGGGCGGCATCATGCTCGGTGCGCGCCTCAAACAGCTCGGGGTTCCCACCGTCATTGTCGAGAAGAACGCCAAGGCGGGCGATTCCTGGCGCAACCGCTATCGTTCGCTCGTCCTGCATGACCCGGTCTGGTACGATCACCTGCCCTACATCCCCTTCCCGGACAATTGGCCGGTGTTCACGCCCAAGGACAAGATGGGCGACTGGCTGGAAATGTACGTCAAGGTTATGGAGCTGACCTACTGGGGCGGCACCGAATGCGTCTCGGCCAGCTTCGACGACAAGGTCAAACGCTGGACGGTGGACCTCGTTCGCGACGGCCGGCCGATCACGCTGAAGCCGGCGCAACTGGTGTTCGCAACCGGCGCATACGGCCCGCCGAAGCTGCTCGACCTGCCGGGCGCTTCGGACTTTGATGGCGAGATTCTTCATTCAAGCAAATATTCGGACGGATCCGGATATGCGGGCAAACGCGTCGCCATAATCGGCGCCGCGAGTTCCGCCCACGACGTCGCGGTCGATTTGTGGGAAGCAGGCGCCGCCGTGACCATGGTGCAACGCTCCCCGACCACGGTCGTCCGGTCCGAAACGCTGATGGACATGGCGTTCGACATCTACTCGGAGGACGCCATCGCGCAGGGTATCGACGCCGAGCGTGCCGATATGATCGCGGCTGCTATCCCCTTCGCCCTCCAACCACCGAAACAAAAGGCGCTTTACGACCGCATCCGTGCGCGTGACGCGGATTTCTATCGCAAGCTGGAGGATACCGGCTTCCTTCTCGACTTCGGCCCGGACGAGACGGGGCTGATGATGAAGGCCTACCGGACCGGCTCGGGCTATTACGTCGATGTCGGCGCGTCGCAACTCATCATCGACGGCGAGATCAAGATAAAACCCGGCGTGGAGATCGACCGTCTCACGCCGAACGCCATCCGTTTCGCGGACGGATCGGAGATCGAATGCGACGTTATCATCCAGTCGACCGGCTTCCAGTCGATGCACGAAGTTGTGGCGGCGATCGTCTCGCGCGACGTCGCGGGCGCCATCGGCACCTGCTGGGGCCTTGGATCGGGCACGCGCCACGATCCGGGCCCCTGGCACGGCGAGCTGCGCAACATGTACAAGCCCGTCGCGCAGGAGGGCCTGTGGTTCCAGGGCGGCAATCTGGCGCTGTCGCGCTTCTTCTCGAAGTTCGTCGCGCTGCAGATCAAGGCGCGCATGGAGCGCATCCCTACGCCCGTTTACCGCACCCCGCTTTCTCGAAATCTGGACCGAGGATATTAATCAACACTCCCCGCCAAACCAGGAACGCTGCCCGGCCTGGTCCAGAGCAGCGGATGCTCAAGTAAATCCATATCCTGCTAGAGGCTCAATCCCCTCTGCCGGCCCGAGCTGCCACGACACCGCCGCCCCTTGCTACGACACCCGGGCGAGCGTGCTTTTGCCGTTGGGGGGTCGCGCTGGTCCAGGCGACTTCGCAGATCCGGTGGGAGGAGCGCTGGCCGCGTTGTCGCAACGCAGCGTCAAGGCCTGGAATTTCGCTGTGGTCGTTGGGGGTGCGGCGCCTCCTATGCGACAGCCGGGAAAGACAGGCAGATCGCGGCAGAAAGTGTCGCAAAGCGAAAGCCTGATGCCTTGGTCATTGCTCAAATCCCCTTAAGACGTAAATGTTGGCGCCAAAGCGATGGAACCGCGCATGGCGGTCTGGCGGGCAGGCAGACTTGCAGGTTGATAGGCGATCCTGATCGAGGCGTTGAAGGTCCAGTCTCCTGCGTCGGTAGGGCGGCGTCATGCAGGGCGGCGGCTCCGATAAAGCTGGCTGCACCGCACGCTCGCGCACCTCAGGGGAAAACTTGTTCGTCGTTTTTGCTCGTCATGGCTCCATCCTATTTGGAAGTTGGAGCCTCCGGCAAACCCGGGGCGGTTCATGTCTCCTCGGTTGTGCGCTTCTGAGCATGGCGCATCCAGTGCTTGATCTTGGCGCCCGATGTTTTCCAAGATCGCCGTCACCGGGCCTGACAAGCACCCGCTTTACGAGGCCCTGATCGCTGCGCGGCCGCAAGTGGAATTCAAGCCGGACAGCACGCTCCTGATGCACCTGCCGCAGGATTTCGGCGAGGCTGGCCAAGTGTCAATTGTTGGGCTGTACTGGCTTCGCTCCAGCGAACTGACATAGGTGCGATGCACCCTGGCACGGTGCGCGAGTTCCTCCTGCGACAGACGCTTTGCGTGTCGCATGGTCCTGAGGTTCAGTGCAAAAAAAACTCGCGGATGTCCATGCTGCAATCATGCGTGTCGCAGCGTATTCCTCTACAGAGTATGCTATGCAAGTGATGTGTAAATGCGATGGAAGCGGGGGGACTTTAGCGACGGCCAGGCCTGGGCGAACCAGCGGCAATGTTTTCGTCATGCAGCTTACGCCAACGGGAGAAGCGTTCCGCGTCGATCTCCCGACGCGCGACGGCCGCGAGCACGCTGCAGCCCGGCTCGTGGGAGTGCGTGCAATTGCGAAACTTGCACTGGGCCGCCAGGTCGGCGATCTCGGCGAAAACCACATCCAAGCCCTCAGCCATCTCGCCGAGATGCAACGAGCGGATCCCGGGGGAATCGAGCACCCAGCCGCCACCTGACACTCGATGCAGGGAGCGTGCCGTCGTCGTATGCCGTCCTGCGGAATCGTGTGCGCGAATGGCGCCGGTGCGTTGGGTCGGACCCGTTGCCGCCAGCGTGTTGACGAGTGTCGACTTGCCAACCCCTGAGGACCCGGTGAGCGCCACGGTCTTGCCCGTGTCGCCAGGGCTGCAGCTTTGTCAGAGCGTCGGGCCGGCGCGGATCGACCACAACCACCGGCAGGTCTCGCGCCAGCTCGGTCGCCTGCGCGACAAATAGGCCGGTCTCCGCCGCCGTGTCGGCCTTGGTGAGAACGAGAACCGGCGCGATCTCGTTTTGGCGGGCCATGGCCAAATAGCGTTCGAGGCGTGGCACGCTGAAATCACCGTTGCAGGACGTAACGATGAACAGTGTGTCGATGTTGGCGCCGGAAAGCTGGATGCTGCCGTCATTCATTCGTCGCGTGAGGAGAGAGGTGCGGGCGAGCCGCCGCCGCACGAGGAAATCATGCGGTTCGGCGAGCACGAAGTCGCCCACCGCATAATCGCGGGCGCTGTTGGCCGGCAATGCGAGATTGACCGGACCATCGGTGGAATGGCCGCTCATTCGGTTGCGATGGATATGAGTAATGCGCACGGGCACGAGGCCCGCTTCTGTTTCGCCGATCTGGTCGCCGAAGAAGGAAGACCAGCCCAACCCGATGAGTGCCGCCTCGATCGTCTGTTTGGTCAATGTTATTTCCCTTGTTCAAGCCGCGCTGGACACTTCAGGCAGCGCTTAATGAGGCGCTGCCGCACACAAAGCAACACCAAGCACAACGGAAGGAGTCCGGTATCGTGTGGGGTCGGCGCGGCGATCTGGTGAAGATCCTGTGGCACGACGGGATCGGCATGTCGCTCTACGGGAAGTGTCTGGAGGCTGGCAAGTTCGTCTGGTCTGCCGGCCCAGGCGTATCACCGCCTTCGACTTGCGCCTCGACACGATGGATGCCGCGATCCACGTCGGCGCACCCGCCTTGCGCGCCACCGAGCATCTGCTGTTGATGTCCGCAACGGTCCTGCCCGTTGCCAGCCCTGCCTTCTTGGCAGCCATCTCCGACATTGCCGAGCCGTCTTCCCTGCTCGTCCTGCCGCTTCGACACATCACCTCGCGTCCAGATGCTAGGGAGCGCTGGTTCTCGGCCAACGACATCGCAGCGGTCGACCTCCCGGGCATGCGCGTGCTATCGACGTCGTCGGCCTTGAGATGCGCGTCCTCGGACACGCGCAGGCCGGCGCCATAAACGACGCCGAGCGCGGCCTTGTGCTTGAGGCCTGGTGTGGCTCGAACAGTCGTGCCGCTTCCTCCACGCTCAGCACCTCGGGCAGCTTGCGTGGATACGGTTGATCACCAGCGCACGCGCCAGGTCCCGACGCTTCAGCGTCACTAGGAACAGGACCCGCAACGCTGAGACCGCACCGTTGATTGTCACGGGGCCGACGCCTTTTTCATGCTGATCAAGCTGGAAGCGACGGATGCCCTCCGGCTTCGCGGTGTCGGGCGTGCGTCCGAGGAACGTGGCAAAGCGCCGGAAGTGACTAACGTAATCCTGCTGCGTATGGGAACCCAGGCCCGCATGAGCATGTCTTGGTGCATGCGCTAGTGGCGAGATTGGTGCATCGGTCGATAGGGTAGCCATGGCGAGTTCCTCTCGTTGAAGGGAACTCTATGGTCGGCTTGCCCGCCGCTACCCGGTCAAAGGCTATGAATACTACGCCATCTCAGGCCGTGGCGCCCCTCCCGCGGAGCGGGTTCGTGCGTGAGGTCGTGAGTTGCCGTTCCGGCCAGAGTTCGCCCGTTCACGGGGTCGAACCCACCGCAAATATGCTCAAATTTAATGTAGCACTGCCCATCCGCTTATGAAGAAAGAGGGGAGCGGGCAGCCAGACGAAGGTGGGGACATGTCAGGCAGATATTCAGTTTGCGATTACACGAGGACTGCCCAACTGTGAATCTGCAATGTCCAAGTTATCTGCGGCCGGTTCTTCAATGTTGCCTTCGGTGCTTTCCCACCAATCGCCTAACGCATCGATGAGCGGCAGCAGTCTTTCTCCCGCCGGAGTAAGATCGTACTCGACACGAAGCGGATAGCCGTCAAATTCAGTACGGCGAACGATATCAGCGTCCTCCAGTTTCCGCAGTTCAAACGTCAGCATCTTGTGGGAGATCGTCGGATTGTCCCGGCGGAGATCGCTGAACCGCTTCGTACCTTCCTGGAGATAATAGATCAGCAACGTCGGCCATCGACCGCTGAGAACCTGCATGACCTCTTCGATCGGGCAACGGGAAACAAGGTCTTTCATCAGCAGCTCATGGTTACAAAAAGGTGCGTAATTTACTTGGCCAAGCCACCCGCTAAGGTCCGGCTCCGCTGCGCAGCGTGATCAGAAGAAATCACGGAGAACAAGAACATGGAACCCATACTCATATACGGCTTCCCGGCGGGAAGCTCCATGGGGCTCGTCGCCGCTCTCGAATGGATGGGCAGGCCTTACCGGCTCTGCCGCGTCGATATGTTCGGCGAGATGCGTGATACCTCCTACAAGCGGATCAACCCGCGCGTCGAGACGCCCGCACTGATAACCGATCAAGGTGACGTGCTCACCGAAACCATGGCCATCGCTGCATGGCTGGAGGCGCGTGATACGGAACGACGAATCAGCTTTGACCCACTGTCGCGTGAGGCCGACCGTATGCGGCAGTTGATGGCGTTCATCAACACAGGATTTACCGGAGCGTTCGGTCCCCTTTGGGCTGCGATGGAAATGCAGCAACCCAACCCGGCGATGCAATCCGCCTTGAAACAATGGGGCAGTGAAGGCGTCATCGAACGCCACGATCGGCTTGAAGAGATGATTGGAAGCACTCGATTTCTGATCGCCGATAATCCGACACTAGCTGACGGCATTCTGATCGGTGTCGCCCGTTGGCTCGATTTCCATCAGGTGGCCGACAAGGCGCGCTGGCCAAAGCTCGCTGCCCTACGAGGCCGCATCGAAGCCGATCCGGCGGTCATTTATGCCACATCGCTGGAGAACGGCGAGATGTCGTCAGGCAATGGGCCGTGCCAAGGCCATGTCGGGTTGACGGAAGTGATCGACCGGTTCGGCTCAAAGTAGCGACCACAGCGCGTGGCCACGATCAGAAATGCGGGCCGCGCGCGAAATCCTTCCCCCAATAAGCGCCACTGTATCAAACTTGCCGGCAGCTTACAGGATCAGCACAAATTGTTGCGAACGTCCGTCATGAAGCCGGAGGCAGTCATAGCTGCGCTTTATTGCCATCACCGCAAGACTCGCGCTTGGTTTCCCTTCGTCCGCTCAATCCCACACATCCGGTGACTACCGCACTTGAGTGGTGATGTTCAGCATGTCCGGCCGCGGCTCGTTGCACGCCGGCCTTGCAGAGAGCGCGGCATTTGGCGAGCTTTGCGTCCGGATGACGTTTCGTCTTCTTCAACATGTTTGGGATCGAAAGGGCGACAGACGGTAAATTGTAGAGGAGGTCTGAAAGGTCCTCGGCGCATTATTTTCCATCAAGTTCATGGCGCGCTCCACAGGCACGAGAGCGGGGCGGCGAACATGTTATCGGCGAAGGGAACGACTTGGTCGTGATCGTAAAGAACAAGGCCTTGAACGAACTTCTTTCCGCACGCTTCCGCAAGCTTGCGCATGCCGGAGAAATCCCTCGCGGAAACCGTAGCTGACGACTTTACCTCGACCCCGACGATCTCTCCTCGCCGGTTCTCCAACACGACATCGACCTCGTTCTTATCCTTGTCGCGAAAATGCGAGAACGAACACCTTTGATCGCTCCAGGAGGCGATCTTGCGAAGTTCGCTGAACACGAAGGTTTCAAGGATCGGACCAAAGAGGGGCTTGTCCCTTTCAATAGCATCCGGAGATATGTCGCGCATCGCGGCCAGAAGCCCGGCGTCGAGGAAGTGCAACTTGGGTGACTTGGTCAGTCGTTTCAACCGATTAGTAAACCAGGGTTGCAGAGTGTGCACCAAGAAGAGGCTTTCGAAGACGCGCACATATTTCTGGGTGGTCACATGATTGAGCCCAAGTGTCTTGCCGATACCGGTGTAGTTGACCAGTTGACCCGAATGCTCTGCAAGAACCGCCAGTAGCTTCGGCATGATGGCAAGTTGTTCGATCTGGGCCACATCGCGCACATCACGCTGCACGATCGCGTCGAGATAGCCATGATACCAGTCCTGCTTTCGTCCCCACCTCTTCCGATCGAGAGCCTCCGGATACCCGCCCGAGACAACGGCCTCGACAAGATCGCGTCCTACGATCATTGGGCCAGCGGCAGGTTTTTGCGCCGAGAACGCCCTGTCAATGAAGCGCGATTTCTTGCCAAGGATTTCCGCCTGCGAAAGGGGCAGTAGCCGGACAATCTCCATCCGACCAGCGAGAGAATCCGCCACTTTCGGAATGGTCATTAGATTGGCAGACCCTGTGAGAAGAAACCTTCCAGGCGTCTTGTCATCGTCAACCGCGTTCTTGATCGCCAGTATCAGCTCAGGCGCCCGTTGGACCTCGTCGATCACGGCACGATCCAGCCCCCGGATGAACCCGACAGGATCATCTATTGCGGACCGCCGAACGGTCGCATCATCCAAGGTAAGAAATGGCGTTTTGTCGGCTGCGATATCCGTCGCCAACGTTGTCTTGCCGGATTGCCGAGGGACCGGAGATGAGAACAACCCGGGTGTCGGACAGCGCGTCTTCTATTCTGGTCTTCGCGAACCGAGGGTACATTCTGCGGCCAACCTCTCTCGACCGTTCGAAAGTAAGAGCCCGACCCATTGAAAGTCAATGCCCGACTAGATGAAATCGGTTGTCCAGCATATTGAAAGTTTGAGTCCGACCAATTGAAAGCCGGCATCTCACGCCTCAGCATCGCCGTGACGCTCCAGATTTGGAAGGTTACTCAGCGTCTGTAATCAAACGTAACGCTTGCATGGTCACGATGGCATGCCGCGCGGCGGGGTCGTTGGCGATTGGATCTCGCGTTAGCGCAGCCACGCGAGCAGGCACCGGCGCACCTCCTCGTCTCGGTTGCCATTCCCCAAACGAAAGGTAAGCCTACCTAATTCGGGGCGGGGCAGGTCGCGCTTTCCGTGTGGCCCCACGGAAAGCGTTGCTGAATGCCGACCCGCGTTGCGGGCCGACGGCCCGCCGCATGGGCGACATGCCACAAGCCAGCAAGCGTTGTCACTACCGTGTTGCAATGAGCAGATGACCGCGGTCTGACGCGAGAAGAAGGCCCGCACCTCAAAGGACCTGGAGAAGCGCCGGCCTGCAGCGCGCAAGTTTGGGAACACGGCGACAGTGTCACCAAACGGTGGCCGAGGCTGGAAGTTCCAGCGATGCAGAAGCAGGATATAGATGACGTCCAAGGTCGCGGTGTTCAGTTTTTCGTGCAACATGCGGGAAATCGGGAAGGTATTACAAAACGGCGTGAGCGAGAGATCAACGAGTTCAATTCCATCGAGGTCACGCCGATCCTCCCGTTCACTGCCCACCCTTGTCCTCGCCGCGCGATGTGCACCTGGTGCTCCCCTTCGCGGTCGCATCGCTGTACATTCAGCTTGAGAACCTGCCAGTGATCGGTGAATTGCCAATGGTGCCGAACTTCGGCCCCTCCATTTTCTAGGTTGATTATGACACCTTTGGCCGTGTCTCGACTTGGAGAAATAGAGAGACGCTCAAGGCCGTGAACGTCGGTGCGTCTCCAGAAAATATTGGTCGGCAGCATGTGGGCCTCCGTTTACGTCATCACACTCTCAAGACATCGCTCTCCCGGTGGTTCCAGGAATGTAAACCGAAAGGTGGTGGGGCTTTTTTGCTTTGACACGTCTGGTCTCCGGTCTAAAGCAGAACAGGGATGACTGAGGGATCAGATATGCCAATACGTTCTAGAGCTTCAGGTGTCCTGGATGACGCCGACATGACGATGCTCGAACAGGTTTTGGCTGAACTGTCATCCGACAGCGACAGGCGAGATGAAGTGGATAACAGGGCCGCGCAGCTGATTGCGCTTTTCCAGTCTGGCATAAGAGAGCCTAGTGTGCTGCTCCAGAGGATGACGTCGCACCTATGATTCTCACGAGTTCGGAACGTTTCCCCTCCGACTCAGTTCTTTGCGACGGTTAGGGGGCGACATGCCGAGATTCCATCGCGACGAACTGGCTAAGCCGGACGATATTGAGGTTCTGCTGGTGACCGCACGTGACCTTGCGCTCCGCTTCCGAGAGCGGGACGTTCACGAGGTCACAGTCGGAATTCAGACTGCGCTTGGTGATCTACGAAGCGCCAGATCAACGCTTGCCGATCGATGGCGTCTCGCCGATCAGAGTTGACGCAGCTTCGGCTGGAGGCGCTTTTTTCGTTTAGGGGCTTGGCTGCTCTTTCTTGCGGGCCTCTCTGGCGGACAAGGCGGCTTCATCGAGCGCCATTTCCAGCAGGTGCGCGCTCAAATCGTCATCGAGTGCGCGGGCGGCGTCCAATGCCTGCCTAATCAGTTTCACCAGTTCGTCGCGCTCTTCGGGTGTGCTCATTCGTCGGGCCTGTGCTCGATGCAATTCCAGACGGTTTGCCGGCCGCGTGCGAAGCACCATGCTCCCCAGCGGCGACAGCCGTCATGCTCGCACCAATGTTCGACGATGCCGGTTGGAACACGAATCGGCGCGTCGGACTTCTGCGGTTCGTCGCTCACGTCTCTACTCCATGTCCGGCACTTCGCCGTGCTGAAACAGCGTCGTGGGCGGGCCGTATTCGTCAAGCGATCGAGGCTGACCGGAACGACCGCAAATCAGTACGATCTAGCTGAACACTATCGTCTCAGTTCCAAGCCCGTCGTCTATCCGGAGTGGCGGGCTTTTTTCCGTGCAGGCTATAAGGCCCCATACTGGACTTCCCGTGTATCCAATCGACTGCTAAGTCGCAGGTCCCGTAAGGAGTCAGCTTGACCAGATCATACATGTTCCTGCTTGTCGCGATCGTTGCGGAGGTGATTGCTACGACCGCACTGGCGCGCTCGGAAAGCTTCACTAAGACACTGCCGACGATGATCGTAATTATCGGCTATACCGCTGCCTTCTGGTTCTTGTCGTTTCCTATGCGGACGATGCCAACAGGCGTAGTGTACGCGATATGGTCGGGGCTCGGCATTGTGTTGATCACTGCGGTCTCCTGGGTATGGTTCAGGCAATCATTGGATTTTGCTGCCATCGTCGGTCTCGCATTGATCCTTGCAGGCGTCGTCGTGATCAACGTGTTCTCAAAATCCGTAAGCCACTGATGCGCTATTCGGTGCGATAACCAGATAGCCCTTCCGCTCAGGTGACGCGTGCTCATTCCGCCTCTGCCGGCTTCTTAATCTCCAGCCTTCAGGTCTTCAACGGTAACGATCATCTCACAGATTTTCCGTGCGCTGCTGCCGCCAAGCTTCTCTCTGTCGATCCCGGTCATCACATCAATGGTTATTGCCTGCCCTTCTCGTATCTGGACGGGGTGAGGCCATATGGCAAGCGACGGCGCGTCCAGACGGGATTTGCCGCAGGCGGGCAATTCGATGGGGCAGACTTGCGACCACAGGGGCGGTTACGCAACCATATCACGTCGTTCGTGGTTGCAGTTTCTCGATTAGGAACACGAAGCGATCACCGTCACGCTCCGTCGCTTCAAGGCTGTCGCCCGTTTCATTGAGCAGATTGGGAATGTCAATTATCGCCAGCGGATCGGTGCAATGCACCTCCATCCGCTCCCCCGGGCTCAATCCTTTGAGCGCCTTGCGCGTTTTCAGCGCCGGCAAAGGGCATTTGAGGCCCGTAAGATCGAGTTTTCGTGCCACCATGACCGAGGCAAGATGGCCGTTCTGCGAACCTGTCGTCAATAGACCCGTCCCATTCTTCCCAACGATGAGTTCTTGAGATTGTAGCCTTGAGTACGGTGCCCCTGGTTCATGGTTCTTTGGTTCGTGCCATGACCCATTGAAGCAGCGCAGCAGAGTTCACGAGGCGGATCGACCCCGAGGCCTCTCATATTTGACGAATAATCGGCAGTTATTAGTCAGATATGGCTTAAAGACCGCGCCGTTTCCATCTCTGCGCCAACGAAAGCAGCCTCATAGTCGCGCGCCAGCGCGCCAGAAACGCCAACCTGTCTGAAGGCCTCCCGCCATCCGTCCGAAACGCGCTTCGCCACTGCCCGGATGATCTCTCGAGCCTCAGCCTCGGGAATCTCGAAAAACGAGCAGGCTTCCAGTGAGAGGTTGATCGACCGATCATGGGGGCCGCCTTCAAGGATCACCATCTCGAGATGCCGGTTGCGATCCGGCGCCGGGTTCACGTCAAACACCGGCGACAAGCGCCACTGTCCCGCCCCCACATAGAGGAAACCGTGGTTCTTCAGGTGATCGTCCTTGTTGGACACGAGGATCGTGAAGATCAGACGCCGGTAGAGTTCGCGGAAATCGTCGGAGGGATCAGGTGAATAAGCCCGCATGAAATCGACGATCTCCGTATAGGAGCCCAGCTCCACCCCCGTCTTGCCGAGTGCGGTGCGCGGAGATGTAGGGAATCCGTGCGGCCCCACGTCGGTCGAACCGCTGGATCAGCGCGACCGGGAACGGCGTGTCGGCCAACTCCAACCGTGTCTCAAGCGTGCGGATACCGCAGGCTGCCGCCAGGCGGAGGGTTGCGACCTCGACGCGCTCGATCGGTTGTTGATCGTGGACCGAGGTGAACTTCGCCAGCCACAGTGCATCGCCGTCCCTGGCATTGGCTTTGGGGCGAGCGCCGCCAGAGCCGCCGGCGCCGACCAGCGCCTGCATTTCCTCGGACGAGATTTCCTTGCCTTGCTCATAGGCTCGCGCGATCGTCGTGATGGTTTCGAGATCGACCAGACGCGGAACGGCGTCCGCTGCCTTGCCGCGAATGACCTCCCCCTTGTCATCCAGAAAGCGCAACGCGCCTTGCCGGCAGGCATCGTCGGAAAGCGTCAGATACTCGAATTCGTTGAGGCCATTGCCATAGGCGCGTTCGAGCAGCCTGCGTCCCCAACTGTCCGGAGCCGCCTCCGCGAAACGCCCGCCAAGGCGTCGCGCATGTTGCCCGGCTGCCCCGAGGTGTGAAACGGGCCGGCCTCAAGAGGGAAATCGGGCTGTATGGCGAAGGCGCGCGGGTTTTCGATCCATTCGGCGTCATAGGCGAAGGTCGAGAATTGCCGCGGCCCCGCATGGGTGAATCGCAATTGGCCCACCGATGTTCGGCCTTCGCCAAGCGCGACATGGGCAACGAAATCAGCCATCAGAACGAAGCCCCGTCAGGGTCCACAACGTCCTGCCGATCCTGCACACCCTTAGATTGAGCCTTCTGTTTCCGGAGCTTCGCCGCGAACGAACGCCCCCGACGTGGGCCATGCTCCGTCGTCAGCGCCAGCCCAAGATCGTCCTTGCGGATATCGATCAGGTCGGCGAGACGCTCCAGAAGGCCTAACACAACGAGAACGTCGGCAAGCGTTCCGATGGCAACGCCTGGATCACCCCGTTCAAGGCGGGCGATGGAACTCGGCGAGGTTCCAGCACGCACGGCGAGATCCGCCACGGCGATGCCTCGCCGCAAACGCGCGTTGCGGATATCTTGACCCAGTCGTTCCAGTGCTGGTTTCGCCTTGGGAGAGACCATTTCAATCATTCATATATGATAAAATACAGCAGATAACTTATCATATATGACTAATTACAACCAAAGTCAAGATTCCAATCCGTGCCCGCCCGAGCCACCATCGTCTCGTTTTGGCGACCTGCGACAGGCGGGCGCGAATTGAGGCGCCAATGTTCCTGATCTCCTTAGCCATTGGCGGTCAGCGCCTCGAGATGGGGAGCACCGCCGATGCTCCTAACCGCAGTTTGGCGACGCAGCCTTCATGATCTGCCCTCGCTCGCGAACCATTACATGCGCTGACCTTCCCCCAGTAACCAGCTCGCGGTATCTGCATCGGTGACGATCGCCGTGGCCAACTCCGCACGCAAAACAGCTCTCAAGATCTCCCGTTTGTGTGGTCCTCCGGACGCAATAATACGGTGTGGGATGCCCCGATATCGCGAAAGATCGGGCGATATCGCCTGCCGGCTCAGGGGATGGTCCACCGGTCTTCCATTGCGGTCGAGATAGTATCCGAGAAGATCGCCGACGCCGCCGGCTTCAACGATCGTGCGAACGTCGATGTGGGATGGAAGGCCATAGCGCACTTGCAGGGACTGGCCTGTCGTGTCGCCCACGCTGAGGAACGACACATCCACATTTGCCGCCTCTTCCAGAAGATCGCGAAAAACCGGCTGAGCCGCGATGAGTTCGCGCGAGGCCGCGCTGTCGGCATAGATCGGCGCGGCAAAATATTGACATTGCGCGCCAAGAGCTTCGGCGAAACCATTCACGATCTCGAACGTGTTGATGCCGGTGCCGCGCGTCAGCCCGCCCATCATGGAACAGACCATCATGTCGGGTTCGGCTGACCGCACCTTGCTCATGTGACGCACCGTCTCCCGCAGCGTCGATCCCCACCCCACACCCAGCGCGGCGGGGCGCAGCGTCGCGATGACGCGCTCCAGAAGCCCTGCCGCCACACGACCAATGACATCATGCATCAATCCGGAATCTTGGGGAGTGGACGTAACCGCCGCCTCCGCAAGGCCGAATCTTGCGCATAGCCGCGCCTCCAATGCGACATTCTCGGCCAGCGACGTGCCGAAGCTGATACGCACGACACCGCTATTGAGTGCCTCGGCCAGAAGCTCGTTCACGCGCCGCCGTGTCAGGTTCATGCGCTCGCCAATCTGCGCCTGTGTCAGCCCTTCGACATGGTAGAGCCATGCGGCCTTGACCATCAAATCTGATGTTTCCACTGAGCCTCCCGCCAGATGTCACATGAGCGTAACATTTGTAACATACACCGCGCTTCAGACGGGCGGCAAGCTGTCCGACACATCGAAATGAAAGTCGATACTCCGAGCATTGCAGCGCGGGAGATCACGAGGCAACGATGCTTTCAACGACATTCGAATTGCTGATCTTCGATTGTGATGGTGTTCTCATCGACAGCGAGCCGGCCGCCAGCCGGGTTCTCTGGCAGGCGCTGTCCCGGTCGGGCGTGGCGATCTCGCACGAGGACGTTCACAGCCGTTTCGTCGGCTATTCTGAGGAAGATGCGCGCCGCATCTGCATCGAGGAGTTGGGGGCCAGTGAGCCTGACCTCATCTTCGCCGAGGCCCGCGACAATCTCTACGCCGAGTTCCGCCGCTCGCTGGAGCCTATGGCAGGCATGAGCGATCTCATCCGCGATCTGGGTTGCCTCAAATGCGTCGCATCCAACAGCGGCATGGAGAGGCTCGAGCGCAGTCTCGGCCTGTTCGACCTCTGGGGTGCTTTTGCGCCGAATATCTTCAGTGCGGAGATGGTCGCAAGACCAAAACCCGCGCCGGACCTTTTCTATCTGTGCGCAGCCAAGCTCGGTGTGGACCCGGCTCGCTGCGTGGTGATCGATGACAGTGTACACGGCGTCGCCGGCGCGGTAGCAGCTGGAATGACGGCGATCGGCTTCGTCGATCCGGCTGACATGCGTGACGGCCGTGCCGACGTGCTCGCAAGCGCAGGTGCGTCCGAAGTGGTGACGGGGGCAGGCCAGCTTGGCGCGCTTTTGAACAGAGAGAACCCGGGTGCGACCGCGCGCCCTTCCAGTCGGGGCTCTCCAGTGCCGGCTCTCACGTGATCGCGCTCCCCGCGGCCGTTGCGGCGTGGGGGCATGATGAGTTCGACAAACCAGCAGAGCAACAAACCGCACCGC
>NZ_JBDQQR010000003.1:300000-447650 GCF_039888675.1 Mesorhizobium sp. CAU 1732 | reverse complement strand
TCGCTCGGCTCGGGCTATGCCGGCATCGACAACACCCTGTTCTACAAGGACGGAACCATGATGCTCCTCGGCGACGCAAAGAAAATGACCGAGGAAATCGTAAAGGCTATGGATCACTAGGATCCGTATTTTGTTGATTTGATCGGGATGGTGGGGGCGATTTTGGCCTGCCATTCCGGTCGATTGCCCCCTGGGCTCTGAATACGAGGACCTCACCCGTCAGGGTTGCAAAGCACTGGCGGTGCCGCTAACCTTTCATCCAGGCCTGTTGTCTCAGCTCAGGATGCGCACATGCAAAACTTCGGCGGGTTCCAGCAAGCATTCGGGCCGGGTGTCTCAGCCCAGGTCTCCAGGCAAAAGTATTTGCGGCACAAGTATCCCGGTTTCTCGACGGAGAAGGCCGAGCAATGGGATGCGGATAGACGCCGGCCATTAACGCCGGCCGAGATCATCCTTGCCCGAAGCATTTACGCGAGCGCGATCCGATACGATCAGGTGAGCGTATACCAGAAGAACTATCGCGGCATTCCGCTCGGCGCGGCCCACGCACCGGACGGTAATATCTATTTCCCGCCCGGCACCGGTTATCGGGAGGATTTCGGCGGCGCGACCAATTATCGCCAGCGAAGCGTCTTCATCCATGAACTGTGCCATGTCTGGCAGCATCAGCGGGGCGTGATCCTGCCGGTGAACATCATCATCCAGTGGAAGCCGGGCATCGAGCAGACGTCAGACGGCCCGAAGCTGCGTAACAGCAAGAACTACATCTACGCGCACATGTTTCAGGCGTCCGACCGGCGGCGGCTTTTCACCTCCCTGGACCTGGAGGCGCAGGCGGAGTTCATGTCCGACTACTATCTGGTGAAGAACGGACGGCTCGCCTCGATGGCGGAAAACCGGGGTTTTTCCAGATCGGACTACGAGTCGAGCCTGCCGACCGCGATGCGCAACGCGGGCGTGGGGACGCCGACCTCCTGATCGTCCCGTAACATGTCTTGCGCGGCCCGCTTCCGGCGGGCCGTTTGCTTATCTGGGGCCCAGGAAATCCATTTTTCCGAGCGGCACGCCCTTGTGGCGCAGGATGTCGTAGGCCGTTGTGGCGTGAAAAAAGAAGTTCGGCAGCGCGAAGTCGAGCAGGTAGTCCTTCGCGGTGAAACTGACCGAGCCCGCCCGCGTCGTCACCACCACCTCCGCCGCCTCGCGACCGTCCATCGAATCAGCCGGCACGGTCTTGAGGTAGGCGACGGTCGCGCGGATGCGCTCCTGCAGATCGTCGAAGCTTGTTTCCTCGTCGGGCATGCCGGCCGCCTCGACGAGGCCGACGCGGGTGGCTGCAAAGCGCGCCGTGTCGCTCGCGCGCTGGATCTGCGCGGTCAGCGGCGTCATATCCTCGAAAAGCCGCGCCTCGAGCAGTTGGGAATGCGCCACGCCGCGCTCGTCGGCGAAGGCGCGGCCCTTGTCCAGATTGCGCGACAGATTGCCGAATCCGCGTATGAAGACCGGAATGCTGATGTCGTAGAGCGAAAGCGGCATGATGTTCTCCTGTGATTGCATCGCAGGGCTGAGCATGTCCGGCCGGGTGTGGTCAATGACGTCCCGGATAGCCTGCTGACACCGCCTGCCGTCAAGGCCTCTCCGAGGGGTGTATCACCGCTATTTCATCGTCCGAAAACCATGGCGGCAGACCTCCCTAAGTCGGCTAATTCGGAGGTTTTCACGACTGTCGTCTCTCTGTAACATGACGGGAATAACCGATGCGGCGACTACTGATCCAACAGGGAGTACTTCTCAATGAACGCCATCCACAGACGCACGCTTCTCAAGGGTGCGGCAGCCCTCGGTGGTGCGACGCTCGCCGCGCCGCTCGTCTCGCGCACCGGCTTCGCGCAGAGCTCGTCGGGTTCGGTCAACATCTTCGCATGGGCCGGCTACATCAATGATGAGATGCTCGCCGCTTTCGAGAGCGCGACCGGCATCAAGGCGAACTACACGCCCTACGGCACGAACGACGAGCTCCTGAACCAGCTTCGCGCCAACAATGGCGGCGGGTTCGACATCATCTGGCCGACCGTCGACCGCGTGCCGAACTATGTCGAGTTCGACCTCGTGCAGCCGATCGACGAAGCCAAGGTCGAAGTCGCGCGCTGCCTGCCCAGCGCATGGTCGAGCTCCGAGACGCTCGGCGCAGTCGTCGAGGGCAAGCGCTATCAGGTCCCGACCGACTGGGGCACCGAAGGCCTCGCCTTCGACAAGGACCAGGCGCCGCTCGAATACGGCACCGCATCCTATGGCGACATCTGGAAGCCGGAGATGGAAGGCAAGGCGACCGTGCGCGGCCATTCCGGTCTCGTCGGCCTGGGCCTCTGGCTCGAAGCCGAAGGCAAGCTGCCGCGCCCGATGCTCGACGCGTTCAAGTCCGAAGAGGCGATGGTCGAGGTCTATGACGCGATCCTCGCCGAGGCGATCGCGCGCAAGGGCAACATCGCCCAGTTCTGGACCAACGAGAACGAGGCGCAGGGTGCGTTCCGCGTCAATGGCTGCGCCGTCGGCCAGACCTGGGATTCGACCGGCGCGGCACTCGCCAAGGAAGGACTGCCGGTCGGCTTCATCGCGCCGAAGGAAGGCGCGCTGACCTGGATGGAAGGCGTGTCGATCCCGAAGGCGGCCGCCAATCTCGATCAGGCCTATGCGTTCATCAACTGGTTCCTCACGCCGGAAGCCGGCGCGATGTACACCAACGCCACCTCGATCAACTCGACCGCCGTCGGTGCCGCCGATCTCACCTCTGACGACGCCAAGGCCTTCTTCGCGGCGTCCTATCCGGGCGACGCGCTGGAGAAGTTGTGGTGGTGGCCGATCCAGGAAAACTGGTTCGTGACCAAGCGCAACGAATATCAGGACCGCTTCCTGTCGGCCTGATCGACCAATCGGGAAGGGCGGTCCTGCACCGCCCTTCCTCCTTTATCCGGGGACCTATGTCGCATTCTGTAGAACTCCATCAGGTCGGCATGACCTTCGGCTCCACGCGCGCCGTGGGCGACGTCTCCTTCACGGTCGAGGGGGGCGAATTCTTCTCGATCCTCGGGCCTTCGGGCTGCGGCAAGACCACCATTCTGCGCATGATCGCAGGCTTTCTCCAGCCCACTGAGGGGCGCATCCTCATCGGCGGCAAGGATATGGACGGGCTCGGCCCGAACCAGCGTCCCACCGCGATGATCTTCCAGTCGCTCGCGCTCTTTCCGCTGATGCCGGTCTGGGAAAACATCGCCTTCGGGCTCGAGGCGCGGGGCGCATCCAAGACGGAGCGGCGGGCCAAGGCAAACGACCTTCTCAAGCTCATCGCGCTCGAGGGCTATGGCGAGCGCATGCCGGGCGAATTGTCCGGCGGCCAGCGCCAGCGCGTGGCGATCGCGCGCGCCCTTGCAGTCGAGCCCCAGGTGCTGCTGCTCGACGAGCCGCTGTCTGCGCTCGACCTCAAGCTGCGCCAGCACATGCGCGCCGAACTGCGCGCGCTCCAGAAGCGCACCGGCGTCACCTTCATCTACATCACGCACGACCAGTCCGAAGCGCTCGCCATGTCCGACCGCATCGCGGTCATGAGCGCCGGCGTGCTCCAGCAGGTCGGCACGCCGCGCGAGCTCTACGACAATCCGGCGACGCCGTTCGTCGCCTCCTTCGTGGGCGAGACCAACGCCATCGGCGGCACGATCACCGAACTCGGCGGCGGCATCGCCACGATCGAAACGGGGCTGGGGCAGATGCGCGGACGTGCCGGACCCGGCCTCAGCGTCGGGCAGACGGCAAAACTCTACGTCCGCCCGGAGGCGCTGGTTCCCGGCGTCGACAGCGACAACCGCATGTCGGCGCATATCGAACGCATCGATTTCGAGGGTGCCTTCGCGCTCGCCCATGGCAAACTCGACGACGGCTCGCACCTCGTCGCCTCGATTTCCAGCACGGACCTTGCCGGCGCGCCGCCCATCGGCAGCAAGGCGTCCTTCGCATTCGCCAATCCGCACGCGGTGGTGCTGGCGGATGGGTGATCTCTACAGGCGTTTCGGCGGCGGGCTTTCCACGATCTTCATCGGGCTCGTCCTGGTCTGGCTTGCCGGCATGGTGCTCGCGCCGAACCTGATGATGGTCGATTACGCGCTGCGGCCCAATCTTCCGCCGGCGCAGATCGGCGGGCCGAGCGACGTCTATTCGCTCGACAACATCATGTATCTGGCCAATGAGGGCGTTCATCGCTCGATCTTCTTCAAGACGATCTGGGCCAGCGCCTTCGTCGCCTTCGCCACCTTCGTGGTCTGCTATCCCTTGGCCTTCTGGCTGGCGCAGCACGCGACGCCTGGCCAGACCGCGATCGTCCTGCTCGCGCTGACGATCCCGTTCTGGATCAACGAGGTGCTGCGCACGCTGGCGTGGTATATCCTTTTGGCCTTCCGCGGGCCGCTCAACGCGGCGCTTCTCAGCGTCGGCATCATCGACGAACCCATGCGCTGGTACGGCAATGGCGGCGTCTTGGCCGGCATGATCTACGCCTACATCCTGTTCATGCTGTTCCCGATCTACAACGCGATCGAGAGCCTGGAAAAGGCGCAGATCGAGGCCGCGCGCGACCTCGGCGCCTCGACCTGGCGCATCCACTGGCGGGTGGTCATGCCGCATGCCAAGGCCGGCATCGCGACGGGCTGCGTCTTCACCTTCATGCTCGCCGCCGGCTCCTATGTCGCGCCGGCCCTGCTCGGCGCCCCCGGCAGCCGCTGGTTCACCGAGATCATCTACAACTGGTTCTTCGAAGGCGGCGACTGGAACCGCGGCGCGGCCTACGCGCTCGTGCTGCTGGTTCTCTGCCTGCTCGTCGTCCTCGTCACGCTCAAGATCGCCCGCGTGAACCTGACCGAGGTGGCGAAATGAGCGGGCTTGTCATGCAGCTTCGCGGCTCTCAACCCCCACCCCTTACCCCTCCCCACAAGGGGGAGGGGGATTCTGCCCGGTTTGCGCCAGATGCAATGTTTGAAACTGATGCGCCTGCATCAATGTCTCCCTCCCCCTTGTGGGGAGGGGTGAGGGGTGGGGGTGCTTTCCGCTCCACCTCTCAGCCTGCGAGGCTCCACTCATGAGCGCCGGCGACCGCATCGCGCGGGGCCTGTTCGGGCTCTATCTGGTGGCGTTCTTCGTCTATCTCTTCGCGCCGCTCGCCATCATGGGCGCGGCGACGTTCAACACCAGCCGCTTTCCGACCGTCACGCCGTGGCAGGGCACGACGCTGCAATGGTTTTCCGCGCTCTGGGCGGACCGCGCCATGTGGCAGGCCCTGTGGACGTCGGTCATCATCGCGGTCTGCGTCGTCGCGATCGCGCTGCCGGTCGGCACAGCGGCGGCCCTGATCCTCACCAGCCTGCATTCGCGGGCGCGCGGCTTCCTCTACGCGCTGATGGTGTCGCCGTTGCTGACGCCCGGCGTGGTCATCGGCATCGCGACACTGGTCCTCTGGCGCCAACTCGGCGTCGGCGGCGGCTTGTTTTTGATCGTGCTCGCGCAGGCGAGCTTCATCATCTGCTACGTCATGCTGATGATCGCGGCGCGGCTGCAACGGTTCGACCGCACGCAGGAAGAGGCGGCGCTCGGCCTCGGCGCATCGAAATTCATGGTGTTCCGGCGCATCATACTGCCGTTCCTGAAACCCGCCTTGATCGCCGCCGGATTCCTGGCGATGCTGCAATCGATCGAGAACTACAACACGACGCTCTTCGTGCGCGGCTTCGACACCCCGCTGACTGTCTATATCGCGACCAAGGTGCGAACGGGTCTCACGCCTGCCGTCAACGCGCTGGCGCTCATCATGATCGCGATGACGATCATCGGCGCGGTGGCGTTCGAAATCGCCCGCCGCAGACAGGCCAAGGCCGGTCGGGATGTCGCGCCTGGCTGAGGCGGGTGTCTGCGGGTGACGCTATGATGAGCGCGTTTACCCCCTACATTGTCAACGTCGCATCAGACCTCGCGAACGCGCGCCCACACCCACTTCGTCATCCCAAGGCTTCCCCACCCACTTCGTCATCCTCGGGCGGAGCGTCGAGCGAAGCTCGATGCGCAGACCCGGGGATCCATGCCTCGCCGGTTCAGTCGCAGGGTGGTGCAGAGCCGGGTGCCCGGTCACCCACCGCAGGTGGAGAAGATTCCCCACTCCCAAAACTTTCCCCCAACCCGATCAACCACTTCCCAAAAATATCCCCCCGATTTCATCCACGCCCCGTACCGCCGCCGCCATATTCGCCCCATCACCCTCACGGGAACTCTGGTGCGCACCGGGGATCAGGGGAGGGTGACGGTGTCCGGGTAGCGTGGTCTGACGAGTGAGACGTCTGGCCTTGAATCCGGGCTTCGGGGAGGTCGGAGTCGGAGGCGCAAATGCCAAGTCCGGCTCAGCTTCGTCGATGGTGACAGCACCGGCGGGGCGCGAGGTTCGCACCACGTAATTATCATTCGGAAGACACGGCCTCGCGCCCCGCTTCCCGCCCTTTCACAAGGACCAGACCGGAAACGGGGCGTGGTAATGGGGAAGGCTGGTTTACCGCCGCGCGTCGAGCGCCATGTTGACCGCGAGGCCGCCGAGAACGGTTCCCATCAGCCAGCGCTGGACCGTCATCCAGAACGGCCTGCGTATCAGGAACAGCGCGATCGAGCCGGCCGCGATCGCGATCATCGCGTTGACCGACACGCTGATCGCGATCTGGGTGAAGCCCAGCACCAGCGTCTGCGTGAGCACCGATCCCGCAGCAGGATCGATGAATTGCGGCAGAAGCGACAGATAGACCATCGCGATCTTGGGGTTGAGGAGATTGGTGAGAAGGCCCATCAGGAACAGCTTGCGTGGACCATCGACAGGAAGATCCTTGACCTGGAACGGCGAGCGGCCACCGGGGCGCACCGCCTGCCATGCGAGCCAGAGCAGATAGGCCGCGCCCGCGAGACGCAGCGCGTCATACGCGAACGGCACGGCGAAGACGAGCGCGGTGATGCCGAAGGCGGCCGCCAGCATGTAGAAGACGAAGCCCAGCGCCACGCCGCCCAGCGAAATCAGGCCGGCGAGCGGCCCCTGGCTGATCGAACGCGAGACGAGGTAAACCATGTTCGGGCCGGGCGTCAGCACCATGCCCAAAGCGACAAGGGCAAAACCGATCAGGCTCGCGGTCTCGGGCATAGGGGCTTTCCGTGTTGGTGCCGGCAATTGGCACGGTGCGTGTCTACCGAGCCGCCAAGACCCAAACATGCCAAAGGAGCGGATGCAACAACCGGCCTTTATGCCACGTGCGGTGCGCCGTTTGCCTGGCGCACCGGCGCATCGATCAATCGATGCTGCGCAGCTTGAATTCGGTCACGCCGAGCGCAAGGTTGAGGCCCGTCTGCGCCTGCACGCTAATAGGCTGGAGCGAGATCGTCCGGTCCGAGCCGCCGATCAGCACGTTCGCGCCGACGCCGACGCCTGCCGTGGCCTCCGCCGATGCGCCGACATAGTCGCCCGCAAGCACGCCGGGTACATATGCGTTGGCGGTCGGAGCCAGCACCAGCCACTGCATCAACTGGTCGCCTGTGGTGCCGATATCGAGGCCAAACTTGTTGACCACGCCGAGATAGGCTTCGGGCGCCAGCGTGCTGTCAGCGGAGGTGAAGGTGCAGTTCAAATCCTTGCTGGACCCGACGATGAAGCCGGTGCCGCCCTCGATGACGCAATCCAGAACGCCCAGTTCCGTGCCTTCCTGTGCGAGGACGGGCGTCGTGACAACTGCCGCGAGAAGTGTCGCGGCAAGGATGATGCGATGTTTCATGGGTTTTCTCCTTCGTCTCGCAACTTCAACCAGCGAGGACGAAGGAGGTTCCGCCGCCCTGCGTCAGGCGCCGCGGGTTCGTGCCACGCCGTCCGTCGCCGCCTTGAGCTGCGGGTTGAGGCGCGCGGCTTCGGCGTAGGAGCGATAGGCGCGCGTCTTGTCGCCTCGCCGCTCGAGGATCAGGCCCTGATAGGCCCAGGCCTCGGCGTTGCTCTTGTCGAGCTTGATGGCGGTGTTGAAGTCGGCGAGCGCGTTGTCCTCGTCGTTGCGGGCGAGGTAGGACAGGCCACGGCCGTTGTACGGCTCGGCATTGCTCGGCGCCAGCGAGATGGCGGTCGCGAAATCCTCGATCGCGAAGTCATGCTGGCCGCGCGCCTGATAGAGCAGGCCGCGATTGTGGTAGGCGCGGGGGTCGGTGGTGTCGAGCTGGATCGCCTTCTCGAAATCGGCGAACGCTTCCGTGCCGCGACCGGCCAGGCGATAGAGATTGCCGCGCCCGATATAGGCCGCGTCGTAGTTCGGATTGATCTGGATCGACTGGTTGTAATCGGCCACTGCGCGCTGCTGGTCGCCGGTGAAGCGGTGGATCAGCGCGCGGTTGGAATAGGCCTGGTAGAATTGCGGGTTGAGCTGGATCGCCATGTCGAAGTCCTTGAGGGCTTCGGCGTAGCGTCCGCCGCGACCATAGGCCGAGCCGCGCACATTGTAGCCTTCGGGGTCGTTGGGATTGCGCTGGATGACGGCGCTGAGCGACGAGATGTTCTCCGTCGAGCCCTGTGCGGCGTCGATGGCCGCCACCTCGCCGAGCGGCCCTGTCGCCGTCTGGCAGCCTGCCAGTGCGAATGCCGCGAAGAGCGCAAACGCGCCCGTCCTAACCATCATGTTCGGCCTGCGATCGATTGCGTCGAGATGCATCCCGGCATTCCCCCTTGTGCGCGTTCGATAAGTCATGCCGCCCGGGAAGGTTCCACGACCGGCCAAACGCTCATAAGCAAAAAGGCGGCGGCGATTCGCATCGCGCCACCTTTGTCAGTATCGACTGAAAAGGTCGAAAACTAGGCGTAATCAGCGTGCAGGCGCGACGCGGCCGCCGGCCACGAGGCCTTCGCGCTGGGCGCGCTTGCGGGCCAGCTTGCGGGCGCGGCGAACGGCTTCGGCCTTTTCGCGGGCGCGCTTCTCGGACGGCTTCTCATAGTGACCGCGCATCTTCATTTCGCGGAAAATGCCTTCGCGCTGCATCTTCTTCTTGAGAGCGCGGAGCGCCTGGTCAACATTGTTGTCGCGGACGAGTACCTGCACGTGCGTTCCTGTCTTCAGGTTGATGTCAAAGTCTCGGTGGTTCCGATGGACTTTGGACGCACTTGGATGCGTTCCGCAGCGGTGGCACCACGAATTGCGGCGGCTCATAGCAGAACCGGAAGGTGTTGTCCACCGCCTGATGCGCGTCAACCATGCCGTAGCGGCATTTATGCGTCGTGCGCCCGCGCAATGGGGCGTGTGGTACGTTGCCGCGCGCATACGGCATTCGCCGTCGCAAACAGCGCAAGAGTGGCGACGGCTTTTGGCTAGTGATACACCTCGCGCTTCGAACGAAGCACGACAGACGAACCGGCAGTCCGAGGCCAGAGCCCATGCGCAAATACTCCGCCTTCGCCATCGCTCGCGAGGCGCTTCGTGGCCACAAGGGCTGGGAAGAACAGTGGGGCTCGCCCGAGCCCAAGTCCGAATACGACGTGATCATCGTCGGCGCAGGCGGTCACGGGCTGGCGACCGCCTACTATCTGGCCAAGGAGCACGGCATCACCAATGTTGCCGTGGTCGAGAAGGGCTGGCTGGGCGGCGGCAACACCGGCCGTAACACGACGATCATCCGCTCCAACTATCTCTATGACGAGAGCGCCGGCATCTACGACCACGCCGTCAAGCTGTGGGACGGGCTCTCGCAGGAGCTCAATTACAACGTCATGTATTCGCCGCGCGGCGTGATGATGCTGGCCCACAACGTCCACGACGTGCAGGTGTTCAAGCGGCATATCCACGCCAACCGGCTGAACGGCATCGACAATGAATGGCTGACGCCGGAGCAGGCGAAGGAGTTCTGCCCGCCGCTCAACATCTCGCAGTCCGCGCGCTATCCGGTGATGGGCGCCGCCTTGCAGCGGCGTGGCGGGACGGCGCGGCATGATGCGGTTGCGTGGGGTTATGCGCGCGGCGCTTCGGCGCGGGGCGTCGACATCATCCAGAATTGCGAAGTGACCGGCATCCGCCGCGCGCCGCAGGGCCACGTCCTCGGCGTCGAGACGAGCAAGGGCTTCATCGGCGCGAAGAAGGTCGGCGTCGTGGCGGCGGGTCATTCGTCGGTGCTCATGGAGATGGCCGACGTGCGCATGCCGCTCGAAAGCTATCCGTTGCAGGCGCTGGTTTCAGAACCGATCAAGCCGATCTTCCCTTGCGTGGTGATGTCGAACACCGTGCACGCCTACATCTCGCAGTCCGACAAGGGCGAACTGGTGATCGGCGCCGGCACCGACCAATACACCTCGTATTCGCAGACCGGCGGCCTGCACATCATCAACCACACGCTCGATGCGATCTGCGAGATGTTCCCGATCTTCACGCGCATGAAGATGCTGCGCTCGTGGGGCGGTATCGTCGACGTCACGCCGGATCGCTCGCCGATCCTCGCCAAGACGCCGGTCAAGGGGCTGTACGTCAATTGCGGCTGGGGAACGGGCGGGTTCAAGGCGACGCCGGGCTCCGGCAACGTCTTTGCACACACCATCGCCAGGGACGAGCCGCATCGGATCAACGCGCCGTTCACGCTCGAGCGCTTCCGCACCGGACGCCTGATCGACGAGGCGGCAGCCGCCGCGGTGGCGCACTGATGCTCACACTGGCAACAGCAATGACTGTCGCCGTGCCGCTGCTTCTCGTCAGCGACGAGCGGAGCCTGTTTTATATTCCCGGACCCGAGGACGTCCGCTTCCAGAAAATCTCCCGCACCGGCAACGAGAAGGACTGGCCGTTTACCGTTGATGACGGAACGCTGTCCTGCGTCTGGAGCGGCGGGCAGAAAATCGTCCAGTTCATCGAAACCGTTCCGGACGATCTCGATGAACATGAGGTGGAGGGCTATGTCCCCGACATGGTCTTCGTGTCGTCCAACCCATTCGACATCACCCTGCTCAATATTGGCAGCCGCCATCTCATCGTTCAGGTCGATACGGTGGAGGAACTGATCGAGCGCATGGCGCCCTTCGAGCGGCTGGGCCGCCGCCTCTGCGACCAACCACGCGGGACCGATATCGGTCCCGGCGAACTCTAGAGAATCCCATGCTGCTGATCCGTTGCCCCTACTGCGAAGAAGAGCGCCCAGAGCTGGAGTTTCGCCACGCCGGCGAAGCCCATATCGCGCGGCCGACCGATATGGTCGGCATGAGCGAGGAAGATTTCGAAAAGTTCTTCTTCATTCGTGCAAACCCCAAGGGGCTGATCTTCGAGCGCTGGCGGCACCTGCATGGCTGCGCGCGCTTCTTCAATGCGGCGCGCGACACCATCACCGACAAGTTCGTCATCACCTACAAGGCGGGCGAGCCGAAGCCCGTGTTGACCGGCGGAAAGAACGCCGGCCCCGCGGCCTATGCGAATCGCCCGCCGGATCAGCTCAATGTGAAGAAGCCTGCGCCCAAGCGGACAGCGGCCAAGAAGGGAGACGCGTGATGACTGCTCCGTTCCGCATTTCCGGCAAGGGCCGGCTCACGCCTGCGAAAACCGTTCGATTCACCTTCGACGGAGAGACGTTCACGGGTCTCGAAGGGGATACGCTGGCGTCAGCCCTGCTGGCCAACGGCATTCATCTCGTCGGACGGTCGTTCAAGTATCACCGCCCGCGCGGCATTCTTTCCGCGGGGGCCGAAGAACCCAATGCGCTCGTCGGCATCCACCGGGATGCGGCGCGCAAGACGCCGAACGTGCGCGCGACGGTGCAGGAGTTGTATGACGGGCTCACCGCCGTCTCGCAGAACCGGTGGCCGTCGCTGAAGCACGACATCGGAGCCGTCAACGACCTCGCATCGCCATTCTTCTCGGCCGGTTTCTACTACAAGACGTTCATGTGGCCGAAGGCTGCGTGGGAAAAGATTTACGAGCCCAAGATCCGAGCCGCCGCCGGCCTCGGCGTGTCGCCGGACCAGCCTGATCCCGATCACTATGCCTCGCGCTTCGTCCATTGCGACGTGCTGGTCATCGGCGGCGGTGCCTCGGGCATCGCAGCCGCGCTCGCTGCGGCAGAGGCAGGTGCGCGGGTCGTCATCGCCGACGAGCAACCCGATCTCGGCGGCTCGCTCCACTTCGAGACGGGCACGCGGATCGACGGCGAGCACGGCTGGACGTGGGCGTCCGCTGCTGCCAAAACCCTTGCGGCGATGCCCAATGTGCGCGTGCTGACGCGCACCACCGGCTTCGGCTACTATGCGCAGAACTTCGTCGGGCTGACGCAGCGCGTCACCGAGCATCTCGCGTCGCCGCTGCCGGCCCTGCCGCGCGAGCGGCTGTGGCAGATCCGTGCGAAGCGCGTCATCCTCGCAACCGGCGCGATCGAGCGGCACATGGTGTTTGCCGACAATGACCGGCCGGGCGTGATGCTGGCCTCCGCCGGACGCACCTATCTCAATCAATACGGTGTTGCCGTCGGGCGTCAGGTCGGCATCTACACCGCCAACGATTCCGCCTATCACGCTGCCATCGACCTCAAGAAAGCCGGCGTGGACGTGCCGGCCATCGTCGATCTGCGCGACAACCCGCAGGGTCCCGCCGTGGACGAGGCCCGCGCGCTGGGCATCGAGATCAATGCCGGACGTGCGGTGGTGAGCGTCGGAGGACGTCAGCGCGTCTCGTCGATGACGGTCCAGCCCAAGAATGGCGGCGCGTCGCGGACGATCGCGATCGATGCGCTTTTGACCTCGGCCGGCTGGACGCCGTCGGTGCATCTTTTCTCGCAATCGCGCGGCAAGGTGGCGTTCGACGAGCAGACGAAGCGGTTTCTGCCGGGCCAGTACGCGCAGGACTGCGTCTCGGTCGGATCGTGCAACGGCACAGACTATCTCGGTGACGCGCTGGATGAGGCGTTTGCGGCGGGTGAAGCTGCGGCGAAAGCTGCCGGCCTCAAGACCGGAAAGGCCTCGAGCCCCAAGGCAACGACAAGCGAAAGCTGGGCAGGCGGCATGCTGGGTTCAGCGCCCGGTGCCGGCGCGGACACCTCCGTCAAGGCGTTCGTGGACTTCCAGAACGACGTCACCGCCAAGGACATCCGCCAGGCGGTTCGCGAAGGCATGCGCTCGATCGAGCATGTGAAGCGCTTCACGACCAACGGCATGGCGACCGACCAGGGCAAGACGTCGAACATGCACGGGCTGGCGATTGCCGCCGAGACGCTCGACAAGCCGATCCCCGAGGTCGGCCTGACGACGTTCCGCGCGCCCTACACGCCGGTGACGTTCGGCGCGATCGTGAACCACGCGCGTGGCGAACTGTTCGACCCGACACGCCGAACCGCGACGCATGAATGGGCGCAGGCGCATGGCGCGGTGTTCGAGGATGTCGGGCAGTGGAAGCGCGCCTGGTACTTCCCGCGTCCGGGCGAGGACATGCACGCGGCCGTCGATCGCGAGTGCAGGACCGTCCGCGAGGTCGGCGGCATCTTCGATGCCTCGACGCTCGGCAAGATCGAGGTCGTGGGGCCGGACGCCGCCACCTTCATGGAAATGCTCTACACCAACCCATGGCAGAAGCTGGAGCCCGGCCGCTGCCGCTATGGCATCATGCTGCGCGAGGACGGTTTCATCTATGATGACGGCGTGGTCGGCAGGCTCGCCGAGGACCGCTTCCACGTCACGACGACGACGGGCGGCGCGGCGCGCGTGATGAACCACATGGAGGACTACCTCCAGACCGAATTCCCGCAATTGCAGGTCTATCTCACCTCGATCTCCGAACAGTGGTCGGTGATCGCGGTGCAGGGGCCGAACTCACGGGCGATCATCGAGCCGCTGGTCGAGGGCATCGACATGTCGGATGCGGCGCTGCCGCATATGTCGGTTCGCGAGGGCAGGATCTGCGGTGTGCCGACGCGGCTCTTCCGCATGTCCTTCACCGGCGAGCGCGGCTTCGAGATCAACGTGCCGTCGGATTATGGGCAGGCCGTATGGGACGCCGTTTGGGCGCAAGCGCAAAAACATGGCGCGTGCGCTTATGGCACCGAAGCGATGCACATCCTGCGCGCCGAAAAAGGCTACATCATCGTCGGCCAGGACACGGACGGCACGGTGACGCCGAACGATGCCGGGCTGGATTGGGCCGTCGGCAAGAAGAAGACGGACTTCGTGGGCATTCGCGGCCTGACGAGACCGGATCTCGTCGCGCCCGGTCGCAAGCAACTTGTCGGTCTCAAGACGATCGATCCGAAGACGGTCCTCGACGAGGGCGCGCAGATCGTCGCGGACCCAGCGCAAAAAGTGCCGATGACGATGATCGGCCATGTGACGTCGAGCTACTGGTCGGAGAATTGCGGCCGCTCGATCGCGCTGGCGCTGATCGCGGGCGGTCGCGACCGGATCGGCGAAACGCTCTATGTGCCGATGCCGGATCGCACGATCGAGGTCGTGGTGACGGGCACGGTGTTCTTCGACGAGACGGGAGAACGGCTCAATGGCTAAGTCCATGACGAAGGCGGCGCAATCCGCAGCCTCGACAATATCGCGCAAGGGGCCGCTGGATGGCCGCTCCGCGAGCGGAACGGGCGTCACCGTCGCGCTCGCCGCGCCTGCGCATCGAATGTCGCTGCGTGCGCCTGAAGCCGGCGTTGCCGCCCTGTCCAAGGCGCTTGGCGTGACGCTTCCGCTGAAGCCGAAGACGTCTGCCGAGAAGGCCGGCCGCGCGGCGCTGTGGCTCGGACCGGACGAATGGCTCGTCATCGATCAAGCCGGCAACGATCCGGTCGCGGCCCGTGCGGGCGTCAAGACGTTCCACTCGGCGGTGGACGTGTCGCACCGCAATGTCGGCATCCTGGTATCCGGGCCGGGGGCGGAGGCGACGATCAGTGCGGGCTGTCCGCAGGATCTGTCGATCGGCGTGTTCCCGGTGGGCGCGTGTTCACGCACCGTCCTCGGCAAGATCGAGATCGTCGTGTGGCGAACCGGCGAGACGGAGTTCCGGGTCGAATGCTGGCGGTCGTTCTCGGACTATGCATTCGCGTTCCTGGCGGATGCCGCGCGCGACGCGGCGGCCTGAGATTGAACTGCCGGGCGGCTTCGTGCGAGATTGGGGCATGAGCACGCTTTCCACCATCGGTTTCGATGCAGACGACACGCTGTGGCAGAACGAACAGTTTTTTCGTCTGACTGAAACGAGATTTGCCGAGCTTCTGACGGATTATGCGGAAGCCGACCATTTGCAGGACCGGTTGCTGGAGGCGGAGAAGCGAAATCTTGGCCACTATGGGTTCGGCATAAAGGGCTTCACGCTGTCCATGATCGAGACTGCCGTGGAGGTCACCGAAGGTCGCGTGCCGGCCAGTGTCATCGGAGACATACTCGGCATGGGCCGCGAGATGCTGCGCCATCCCATCGAGACGCTGCCGCATGTCCGCGAAACGCTGGAGGCGTTGTCGGGGGATTTCCGCCTCGTGATGATCACCAAGGGCGATCTCTTCGACCAGGAGCGCAAGCTGGCACAGTCGGGGCTCGGCGACTTTTTCGACGGTGTGGAAATCGTCAGCGACAAGAACGCGGCGACCTATGAGCGCGTGTTCAGCCGCCACGGAGACGGCGCGGCACGCAGCATGATGGTCGGCAATTCGCTGAAATCGGATATCGCACCCGCGATCGAAGCCGGAAGCTGGGGCGTCTATATTCCGCACGACCTGACGTGGGTTCTGGAGCGGATCGACGAACCCGATCAGCATCCGCGCTATCGCAAGATCGAGCATCTGGGCGAGTTGGGAGCGCTGATCGCGACGCTGCGCTGACGCGTCGATCGCCGCGCGTCCTACGGACGCATCAGTGGCGATCTATCTACCTGTTTGAGCATCGGAATAGCCCGAAAACCGGATTCCACTTTTCGGTCCGATGCTCAGGATCAGATAGCGGTGATGCCGCCATCGGCTGCCAGCGTCTGTCCCGTCATGAACGAGTTCTTGGGGTCGGCCGCAAACAGGATCACCTCGATGATCTCGTCGATTTCCGCCACGCGTTTCATGGGCACGCCACGCGTGATGTCCGCTTCGGCAGCTTCCGTGTCGGCGCCCGCCATGTAGATCGTGTCGGTCAGCATCGGGGTCCGTGCAAAGGACGGGCAGACTGCGTTCACGCGGATGCCCTTGGTGGCGTATTCGGCGGCCGCCGAGCGCGTCAGTCCGACGACGCCATGCTTGGCGGCGGCATACATGGCAAGGCGGGGCGCGCCGGCAATGCCCGCGACGGATGCGATGTTGACGATCGCGCTCTTGGTCTGGTTTGCGCGGAACTGCTTTTCCATCACCGGAAGCTGGTGCTTCATCGCGTAGAAGACGCCCATCAGATTGACGTCGATGATGCGCCGCGCCTCGTCGGAGGGAAGGTTCGGGAATTTGACGAAGCTCTGCGCGATGCCGGCATTGTTCAGCGCGACATGCAGGGCGCCGAAGCGCTCCACCGCGAGCGCGACGAGCTTTTCCGACAGCGTTTCGTCCGAGACGTCGCCGGCGAGAATGGCCGTTTCCGCGTCGAGCGCGGCGGCTGTCGCTTGCAGGCGATCCCCGTCGATATCCGAGAGCACGAGGCGCGCGCCCTCAGCGGCGAAACGCTCAGCCGAGCGCTTTCCGAAACCGCCCGTGGCGCCGGTGATGAGCACGGTGAGCCCGTCGAAACGTCCCATGAGGGTCACTTTCTCTCGCTGATCGCCTGTTGGGCGAGCCCGGCCAGAAGCCGCACCGCCTGCCCGTAGGTCTTGGCTTTTTCGGGATTGGACGCGTTTCCGTCGAGCGCCCGTTTGTAGACGCCCTGGCAGATCGCGGCGAGCCGGAAGAACGAGAAGGCGAGATAGAAAATCCAGTTGTCGATCCCGGCAATGCCGCGCCGCTCGCAATAGCGGGCGACGTACTCTTCCTCGGTGGGCAAGCCCACGGCCTTGCGGTCGATGCCGCCGAGACCCCGGAACCCGGAATTGTTGGGCAGGCGCCACTGCATGCACTGATAGGCGATATCGGCAAAGGGATGGCCGAGCGTGGAGAGCTCCCAGTCCAGAACCGCGATGACCTGCGGCCGGTCTGGCGCAAAGATCATGTTGTCGAGGCGGTAGTCGCCATGGACCAGCGACACCACGCCGTCATCGGCGACGAGGTTCTGCTCGAGCCATTCGATCAGCCGGTCCATATCCTCGACCTTTTCGGTCTCGGATGCGCGGTACTGGCTGCTCCAGCGCGAAAGCTGGCGTTCGAAATAGTTGCCGGGCTTGCCGTAGTCGGAGAGGCCGACCCGCTCGACATCGACGTCGTGGAGGGCGGCGAGAACCGTGTTCATCGCGTCGCTGACGGCTTCGCGTTCCGCATTGGATGCGAGATCTGCCAAGGCCGGGTCCCAGAGGATGCGCCCCTCGACGAAGGCCATGACGTAGAACATGCGCCCGATCGGCGAATCCTCGCCCGAGAGGTGCAATACGTTCGGCACCGGTACGGCCGTTCCCGCCAGCGCTTTCATCACTCGATATTCGCGATCGACCTGGTGCGCGGATTTCAGAAGTTCGCCCGGAGGTTTGGCGCGCAGCACGTAGCTGCCGCTCTGCGCGTCGAGCCTGTAGGTCGGGTTCGACTGGCCGGCATTGAACTTCGTGATCGAGCGGAGCCCGTGGAAGCCTTCGACATGCGCCTCGAGATAGGGCGCGAGTGCAGCAGAATCGAGCGCGTTGGCGTCGCTCATGCATTCTCTTTCTTGCGCTCGATCACCGCCAGCGTCAGCCAGCGGGCGGTGAGGGCGGGCTTCTTGGAATCCTCGATCTCTATGGTCACGTCGTAATTCATATGCACCCAACCCGATGGCCGCGCGACCAGTTCGGCAAGGACGAAGCGCGCCCTGACGCGCGCGCCCGACTTGACGGGTGTCACGAAGCGCAGCCTGTCGAAGCCGTAATTGATGCCCATGCCGGCATTTTCGAGCGGGCGGATCGTTTCGTAGGCCATGGTCGACAGCAGCGACAGCGACAGGAAGCCATGCGCGATGGTGCCGCCGAACGGTGTCTCGGCCGCTGCACGCTCAGGGTTGACATGGATGAACTGGTGATCGTCAGTCGCGTCGGCGAACTTGTCGATCATCTCCTGGGAGACGACCCGCCACGGCGACAGGCCGATCTCCGTTCCAACCGCGTCCAGTGCTTCCTGCATCGGAAGCGGCTTTAGTGGGCTTTGGTTCATGTGTTCTGCGTCATTCCTTGAACAGCGACATCCCGTGCTGGACGGACTGGCCCCCATCCAACGGCAGGATCGCGCCAGTTACGTAGCTCCCCGCTCGGCTGCACAGATACAGCGTCGCACCGGCGATGTCATCCGGAGCGCCAATCCTGCCGATCGGAACGCGATTGCCGACAGTCTCGGCCTGTTCCTCACTGGCGGTGGCGAACGCCGTCATGCGGCTCTGGAAGGGGCCGGGCGCGAACGCGTTGACGGTGATGCGCTTTTCCGCGAATTCGTTCGCCAGCGTCCGCGTGAGATGATGCACGGCAGCCTTCGAGGCCGTGTAGGAATAGGCGCCATCGGCCATCGGTTGCGTGCCCATGACGGAGCCGAGATTGATGATGCGTGACGGATCGGCGTCGCTCGCGGCCTTGAGCAGCAGCGGCGTCAACTCGCGCGTCAGGTGGAAAAGGCCTGTCACGTTGACGTTCAGCACCTTCGCCCAGGCGCTGTAGGGGAAGCTTTCGAAGTCCGCGCCCCACGACACGCCGGCATTGTTGATGAGGATGTTCAGCCTGTCGGTGCGCTTGGCGACCTCTGCCGCGAGCGCCTCGACGCCTTCCTGCGTGCTGACGTCGCCTGAAAACCCCTCGGCCCTGCCGCCGCCCAGTTCATTCAGCTCGTCGGCGACGCGCGCGCAGTCAGCGCCTTTGCGCGATGCGATCAGGACGTTTGCGCCGCCCCTGATCAGGCCGGTCGCGGCCATGCGGCCGATACCCGTCGCAGCACCGGTGACGAGCGCGGTCTTGCCCTCGACGGAAAACAGATCCTGAAGATATGTCATCGATCCTCCCTCTTGCGACGCGGGCAGACGGAAAAACCGGAGGCCGCGTTGACAACATACCCAGTAGTATGTTCATCATTTCGATACAGGTAAAGGCCCGATCTGAAAAAGGCACAAGGCTTGAGGTCGGGCCGGCACTGCGGATGAGGGAGGATCAGCGATCGATGGCGCTTGGCGTCCGTGATCAGGTTTTGGAGAGCTCGCGCGCCGACATTCTGCAGGCGGCAGCGCGCTGTTTCATGGATCGCGGATACACCGAAACGTCCATCGACGATGTCGCCCGCAGCCTCGGCGCGACGAAGGGCCGAATCTACCATCACTTCCGCTCGAAGTCCGATCTGTTCGCCGCAGTGTTTCGTGCGGGAATGGACATGAACTTCGCAGCCGTCGAACCCTACCGCTCGCTGAAAGGACCCGCGGCCGCCCGCTGGCGGCGCATGGCCTTCGTGCATGTCTTGCAGATGATCAACACGAAGCCCTTCCAGCGCGCGGTCTGGATGGGCGTCGAGATGCATCTTCGCGGTGCGACCACGCCCGAGCAGCGAAACGTCTATGGCGAACTGATCGATTACCGGACACGGTACGGCAACATGTTTCGCGAGGTCGCTTTCGCGGCGCGGGATGAAGGCGATTTCGTTTTCGACAATCCGAGCATCGCCAACCAGTTGATGTTCATGACGCTCAATTCACCCATCTTCTGGTACGCGCCGCGGGTCGGCGAGACACAGGCGGACAGGGAAGACATTGCACGACAGGTCGTCGTCTGCGCCTATCGTGGGCTGGGCGGCAAGGAGGAAAAGTTACAGGCATGAGCGACAGGAACCCCGACATGAATCTCGGCATGACCGAGAAGGTCAAGCCGATCCACGAGAAGGTGGCGCGCATGGTGCGCGACGAGATCATCCCGCTCGACGAAGAGTTCCTGGCCGAAGTCGGCAAGGAGGGAGACCGCTGGAGCTACACGGCACGCCAGACCGAAATCCTCGAAGGGCTGAAGGCGAAGGCGCGCGAACGCGGCCTGTGGAATTTCTGGCTGACCCATTCCGATCGCGGCTACGGCCTGTCGACTGTCGAGTACGCCTATCTCGCCGAGGAGATGGGCAAGGCGCATCTGGGCGCCGAGACGTTCAACTGTTCCGCGCCGGACACCGGCAACATGGAAGTGCTGGAGCGCTATTGTGCCGACGAACACAAGGAGCGCTGGCTGAAGCCGCTGCTCGACGGCAAGATCCGCTCCGCCTATCTGATGACCGAGCCGGATGTCGCATCCTCGGATGCCACCAACATCGCCATGCGGTGCGAGCGCGACGGCGATTCCTACGTGCTCAACGGCGAGAAATGGTGGTCGTCGGGAGCGGGCGATCCACGCTGCGCGATCTACATCACGATGGTTCGCACGCCGGACGATGCGCGTCCAAAGCACCAGCAGCACTCGATGATCCTCGTGCCGGCCGATACGCCCGGCATCACCAAGCTCCGCGCGATGACGGTCTATGGCGACGACGACGCGCCGCATGGCCACCTCCATCTCAAATTCGAGAATGTCCGGGTGCCGGCGAACAACATGATTTTGGGCGAGGGCAGGGGCTTCGAGATCGCGCAGGGCCGCCTCGGGCCTGGCCGCATTCATCACTGCATGCGCGCGATCGGGCAGGCCGAAATGGCGCTGGAACTGATGTGCACGCGTGCGATGCGCCGCGAGGCCTTCGGCAAGCCGCTGGCGCAGCTTGGCGCGAATTTCGACATCATCGCGGAATCGCGCATGGAGATCGAGATGGCGCGCCTGCTCTGCCTCAAGGCGGCGTGGATGATCGATCAGGGCGACAAGAAAGCCGCCGCGCCGTGGATCAGCCAGATCAAGGTGATCGCGCCGCGCATCGCCCTGAAGATCACCGATGAAGCCGTGCAGATGTATGGCGGTCAGGGCATCAGCCAGGATACGCCGCTGGCACGCTCCTGGACGCATCTGCGCACGTTGCGGCTGGCTGACGGACCCGACGCGGTCCATCGCCGGCAGGTCGCGCGCGAAGAACTCAAGAAATACACCCAGCAGAAGGTTTGATATGAAGGCTATCGTCGCGAACGACTTCGGACCGCTCGACCAGCTCGTCTACGCAGACTGGCCGGAGCCGAAGGCGGAAGGGCACACGGTGGTCATCGACGCCGAGCAGATCGGCGTCAATTTCCCTGACGGGCTGCTCGTCCAGGGCCTCTACCAGATGAAGCCGCCCGTTCCCTTCGTGCCGGGCATGGAAGTGGCGGGTCGGGTCAGCGCGGTGGGCGAAAAGGTCACGCGCTACAAGGTTGGCGACCGGGTCGGTGCGGTCAGTTCGCTGGGCGCCTATGCCGAAAAGGTCGCCGCGCCTGAATCGGCGGTGATGCCGCTGCCCGATGGCATCTCGGGCGAGGATGCGTGCGCGATGATGTGCGGCTACGGCACCTCGCATTACGCGCTCAAGCAGCGCGGCCAGCTCAAGGCGGGCGAGACCTTGTGTGTTCTCGGCGCATCGGGCGCGACCGGCGTCGCGGCCGTCCAGATCGGCAAGGCGATGGGCGCGAAGGTCATCGGTGTCGCATCGACCGAAGACAAGCGCCGGGTCGCGAAGGATGCCGGCGCCGATATCGTTCTCGGCTACGACAACCTCAAGGACGAATTGAAGGCTGCGACCGGTGGCGCAGGCGTCGATGTCGCGTTCGATCCGGTCGGCGGCGAAGCCTTCGACGCGCTGTCACGCTCGATGGGCTGGGGCGGTCGGCTGCTCGTCGTCGGCTTCGCGTCGGGCACGATCCCCAAGCTTCCGGTCAATCTGACGCTCGTGAAGAGCTACAGCGTCGTCGGCGTCTTCTGGGGTGCCTTCACGCAGAAGGAGCCTGCCGCCTACGCCGACAACATGAAGGAACTGCTCGGCTGGCTGATGAGCGGCAAGGTCAAGCCGGTCATCGAAGGCGTCTATCCGCTTAGCGATGCAGCTACGGTCCTGACGCGTGTGCTCGGTCGTGGATCGACCGGCAAGATCATCCTGAAGCCATGAAGGCCTGACATCATGAGCATTCCAGCCACCATGAACGCGCTGCTCCTCACGGAGGACGGCTATACAAAGACTCCGTCCGGCAGCGTTCTCGAAGCGATGGATCCCTATGTCGAGGCGGGCACGATCGAGGTGCCGACCCCGACCGGCCGTGAGGTGCTCGTGAAGGTCCGTCTCGCCTCGATCAATCCGTCCGACGTGATGTTCGTGAAGGGCATGTACGGCCAGCCGCGCGCGAAAGGCAGGCCGGCGGGCTTCGAGGGTGTCGGCGAGGTGGTCGCTGCCGGCGAGGACCCGGCCGCGCAGGCGATGATGGGCAAGCGGATCGCGTTCGCCACCGGGCTTTCCAACTGGGGAAGCTGGGCTGAATACGCCGTTGCGGATGCGGCAGCCTGCATTCCGATCATCGACAGCGTCCGCGACGAAGATGCTGCCGCGATGATCGTCAATCCGCTGACCGCGCTTGCGATGTTCGACATCGTTCGCGAGGAAGGCGAGAAGGCCTTCGTGCTGACCGCCGGCGCGAGCCAGCTTTGCAAGCTCATCATGGGCGTGGCCAAGGACGAAGGTTTCCGTCCGATCGCTATCGTGCGTCGCGACGAGCAAATCCCGCTGCTTTTGAAGGCAGGCGCGGCCCATGTCCTGAATGCCGACGCGCCTGACTTCGCGCAGAAGATGCAGGAGGTGATGCGCGAGGAAAAGCCGCGCATCTTCCTCGACGCCGTGACGGGCCCGCTTGCAGGCGCACTTTTCAACGCGATGCCCAAGAGGGCGCGCTGGATCATCTATGGACGGCTCGACCAGACCGCGACCGCCATTCCTGAGCCTGGCCAGATGATCTTCATGCACAAGAAGATCGAGGGCTTCTGGCTTACCGAATGGATGCGCAGCGTGCCGGCCGAGCGCCGCGTGCATGCGGTCATGGAGGCGCAGAAGCGCTTTTCCGACGGACGCTGGGCAACGGACGTCACCGCGGTGGTGCCGATGTCGGAAGCTGTCGGAAAAGTTGCAGAAGAACTCGCCAAGCCGAACGGAAAGGTGTTCATTGCACCATAGGATTTGAGGAGGGCGCGCTGTCTTGAGGAGGACGGCGCGAGGAGGAGAATCGGGACAGCGCGGCGTCAGATCGCGTGTCCGTTGGAGGAGGAACGTATTTGGACGTCTTGCAGCTGATCGTCAGCGGCCTCGCGAATGGTTGTGTCTACGGCCTGATCGCGATGGGCTTCGTGCTGATCTACAAGGCTACGGAAGCGGTGAATTTCGCCCAGGGCGATTTCATGATGCTCGGCGCCTTCATCTGTCTCGGTTTGACCAACCCGCAATTCATGGGACTACCCTTCTGGCTGTCCGTGCCGATCGCCATCGGTATCATGGGGGCATTCGGCTACGCGCTCGATCTCGTCGTGTTGCGCCGCATGTTCGGCCAGAGCCAGGTCGCCGTCATCATCCTCACGATCGCGCTCGGCTTCGTGCTGCGCTTCATGGCCGGCCTCATCTGGGGGCATGAGCCGATCTCCCTGCAATCGCCCATCGCGGGGCGCGACGTCCGCCTCGGAGGCCTCGTCCTCGGGTTGGACGAGATCATGGTGATCCTCGTCACGGTCATTCTGACAGTGGTGCTCTATTTCTACTTCAACCGCACGAAGCTCGGCGTCGCCATGCAGGCCTCGTCGCAGAACCAGCTAGCGGCCTACTATATGGGCATCCCGGTCAAGCGGGTGCACTCGCTGATCTGGGCGCTTGCCGGCATGGTCGCTGCGGTCGCAGGCATCCTCTTCGCCTCGAAAGGATCGATCGATCCGTCGATCGGCCTGCTCGGCATCAAGGCCTTCGCGGCTGCCGTCATCGGCGGGTTCGGCAGCCTGCCGGGCGCTTTGCTCGGCGGCATCATCGTCGGGCTGATCGAGCCCTTCGCCTCCCGGTACATCGCAGCCGGCTATTCGCAGATCATGCCGTATCTGCTGCTGTTCCTGATCCTGATCTTCCGACCGCACGGCATTCTCGCCCAGGTCCACCAGAAGAAGGTGTGAGCTGATGCGGACCGTTTTCAAGACATCGTACGACGCCGACATCAACCTGTTCCGTCATCGCGCTCAGGCCGGATGGTACGTCCTTCTGCTCGTCATCGCCGTCGGGCTGCCGCTCGTCATGAGCACGTTCGCGATCGGCGAGATGACCAATCTGCTGATCTGGGCCATCGCCTGCATGGGGCTGATGATCCTCGTCGGGCAGTCGGGTCAGGCGAGCCTCGGACATGCCGCGTTCCTCGCCGTCGGCTGCTACGCCAACGTGCTGCTGCAGACCAGGCTGGGCCTGCCCTTCATCCTGTCGTTTCCGCTGGCCGGCCTGATCGCCGGAATCGCCGGAGCCGTCATCGCCCGGCCGATGACCAAACTCCACGGCATCTATCTCGCCATCGGCACGCTGGCGATCTCGATCCTGACCGACGATCTGATCGTCGTCGCGGAGCCGCTGACGGCGGGCGTGATGGGGCTGATGGCCCCGGATATCGAGATCTTCGGCCTGAGCTTCAATCGCTACGGCAACCCGGACAGGCTCTATTACCTCGTCCTCGCGGTGACCCTGCTGGTGGTGCTTCTGTACCGCAACTTGCAGCGTTCGCCCCTCGGGCGCTCGTTTGCGGCGATCCGCGATTCCGAAATCTCGGCGCAGGCGATGGGCGTCAACGTCGCGCGGACGAAGGCCGTCGCATTCGGCATTTCGGCAGGCGTCACGGGGTTGGCCGGTGCGCTGATGGGGCACTTCGCCGGCATCTTCAACAACGAGACGTTCAACATCATCATCTCGATCCAGCTTCTGCTGGCAATCGTGATCGGCGGGTTGGGCTCGATCCACGGCGCATTCTTCGGCGCGGCCGTCGTGGCGCTCCTGCCGCAGGCGATCTCGCTGTCGCGCACGTTCCTGAACCAGTTCCTGGGCGGGAGCTCGATCGCCATACCCGGTCTCGAATCGGCGCTCTTCGGCGGGATCCTGATCCTGTTCATCCTGTTCGAGCCGATGGGCATCTATGGACGCTGGGTGAAGATACGAACCTATTTCGAGCTCTTCCCGTTCTACCGAAAGGACATGTTCCGCCGCCAGAAATCCTATCTCAAGACGGAGCGCATGCGATGAGCCTGTTGGAGATCGACAATGTGACGCTGCGCTTCGGCGGCGTGGTCGCGGTGAACAAGGTGTCGTTCAACGTGGAAGAGGGGGAGGTCTTCGCGCTCGTTGGCCCCAATGGCGCGGGCAAGTCGACGATCTTCAACCTCATCTCGCGCATCTACAATCCCGCCGAGGGCGACATCCGCTTCGACGGCAAGACGATCCTCGACAAGGCGCCGCACGAGATCGCCCGGCTGGGCATCGCGCGGACGTTCCAGAACATCGAACTGTTCGACCAAGCGACGGTGATGCAGAACCTGCTGGTCGGCCGCCATCGGCATCGCCAGAGCACGATGTGGACCGAACTCGGTTTCACGCCCTTCGTTCGCCGCGAGGAACGCCGGCATCGCGAGGCGATCGAGAAGGTGATCGATTTCCTCGACCTCCAGGCCTACCGCGACAAGTACATCGCGGGACTGCCTTATGGCGTGCGCAAGGTGGTGGAGATGGGCCGTGCGCTGGCGATCGAGCCGCGTCTGCTTCTGCTGGATGAGCCGGCATCGGGCCTCTCGGTCGAGGAGACGCAGGACGTCGCCTACTGGGTCGAGGACATCAAGAAGCAGATGGGGGTGACGGTCCTGATGGTCGAGCACGACATGCATCTCGTATCCGCCGTTTCGGACCGTGTGCTGGCGCTGGCGGACGGGAAGATGCTGTCGCTCGGCACGCCGCAGGAGGTGCAGAGCGATCCGAAGGTCATCGAGGCCTATATCGGGGTTTCCGACCAGAACGAGCAGGTGGTGGCATGATGGGGACCACGACGACAAGCGCTGCCGTGCCTGCCGCGAGCGATCAGAAAGATGTCGTGCTCTCGATCCAGAACATCGAGAGCTATTACGGGCCGATCATGGCGATCAGGGGTGTCAGCCTCGAAGTGCGGCGCGGGCAGATCGTGACCGTGCTTGGCGCCAATGGCGCCGGCAAGACGACCCTGATGAAGACCATCTCCGGCGTGATGGACCCCGAGAAGGGGCAGATCATGTATGGCGGGCAGAACATTGCGGGCGCGAACCCCGACAAGGTGGTGCGTGCGGGCATCGTTCACGTGCCCGAGGGCCGGGAGGTCTTCCCGCTTCTGACCGTGGAGGAAAACCTGAAGATGGGCGCCTTCATCCGCTCGGATGCCGACGGGGTGAAGGCCGATCAGGAGATGGTGTTCTCCTATTTCCCGATCCTGGCCGAGCGCCGGCGGCAGGCGGCGGGCACATTGTCGGGCGGGCAGCAGCAGATGCTGGCGATCGGGCGCGGCCTGATGGCGAAACCGAAGCTCATGCTGCTCGACGAGCCGAGCCTAGGTCTGTCGCCGCTTCTGGTGAAGGAAATCTTCCAGATCATCAAGCGGCTCAACCGCGAGCAGGGCGTCACGATGATGCTGGTCGAGCAGAACGCCAAGGTCGCGCTGGAAGTGGCCGACTATGGTTATGTGATGGAACTGGGGCGCATCGTGATGGCCGATACGGCGGACCGGCTGCTGCAGTCCAAGGACGTTCAGGAGTTCTATCTCGGCGTGCAGGAGGAGAGCCAGCGCGGCCAGAAACGGTGGAAACAGAAGAAGACCTGGCGATAGGCAAAAACTCGCGCCAAGACTCTGGGAGGAGTTCATGACGATCGCAGAAAAGCTGCCTCAGATGCAGACGGTGGATGGCCACTCGTTCAACGCTGACCTGACGACGGGGCCATTCTATTTCGACGGCTGCAACACGCTGGTGAAACTCTTTCGCCAGCGGTGCCTGGAATTGCGCGACACGGTCGCGCACCGCGAAAAGGACTACGGCATCTGGCTGTCCTACACGTGGACGGATTTTTACGACCATGCGCGCCTGATCGGGCTCGGGCTCATCTCGCTCGGGCTCAAGCGCGGCGAGGTGGTGTCGATCCTGTCGGAAGACAACAAGGAATGGATTTATACCGATCTCGGCGTCCAGTCGGTGGGTGGGATCGCGTCTGGCGTCTACACGACGGATTCGGCAGCGCAGCTTCGCTATCTGGTCAACGATTCCGACAGCCGCTTCCTGTTCCTGGAAAATGACGAGCAACTCGACAAGTATCTTTCGGTGAAGGACGAGATGCCGGGCCTTGCCACCGTCATCATCTACGACCGGGACGGCCTGCACGATTTTGCCGACGACAAGGTGATCTTTCTCGACGAGCTCTATGCGCTCGGCCGCGCCTACCTGAAGGAGCATCCGAACCGGTTCGACGAGGAAATCGCGCGGTCGGATCCCGATGATACCGCGATCCTGGTCTATACGTCGGGCACGACAGGGCCACCCAAGGGCGCGATGATCAGCCATTCCAACATCATCGCCTCGGTCATCGGGTCGGTTCTGACACTGCCGGTGAAGCCCTCGGACGAGCAGGTCTGCTTCCTGCCGCTTTGCCACATCCTCGAACGCCTCATCACGGTGTTCACGCCGATCGGGCTCAAGTCGACGGTGAACTTCGCGGAGAGCCCGGAGACGGTCTTCGACAATGTCCGCGAAGTCAGCCCGCATGTCTTCACGGCGGTGCCGCGTGTCTGGGAGAAAATCTACAGCCGCGTCACGATCATGGCGAGCGAGTCCACCATGCTCGGCAAATGGGCGTTCTCGCAAGCGCTCAAGACCGGCATGGCGCGCGGCGCGGCGCTCGAAAACGGCGATCCGGTGCCGCTCGGCACCCGCATGGCCTACGCGTTCTGGGATTTCGTCCTGCTTCACAATCTGCGACGCATGCTGGGTTTCGACCGGCTGCGCCGTGGCACGACGGGTGCCGCCCCGATCTCGCCGGACCTGCTCAAATGGTATCGCGCCGTGGGAATCACGGTGCTGGAGGGCTACGGCATGACGGAGAGTTCCGGCGTCATCTCGGTCAATCTTCTGGAGCGGAGCAAGACCGGCAGCGTCGGACCTGTCGTGCCGGGAAGCGAGGTGCGCATCGCACCGGACGGCGAGATCCAGTATCGCGGACCGAACGTCTTCAAGGGATACTGGAACAAGCCGGACAAGACGGCCGAAACGATCTCCGAAGATGGCTGGCTGCGCACCGGCGATGTCGGCCGTCTCGACAATGAGGGTTTCCTGTCGATAACCGGGCGCGTGAAGGACATCATCATCACCGCGGGCGGCAAGAACATCACGCCGGCCGAGATCGAGAACCGGCTGAAGTTCTCGCCTTACATTTCGGACGCGGTGGTGATCGGCGACAAGCGCAAGTTCCTGACCTGCCTGGTCATGATCGACCAGGAGAATGTCGAAAAGTTCGCGCAGGACCGGAAGGTGCCCTTCAACAACTTCAAGTCGCTCTGCGCGGCGCAGGAGGTGCGTGATCTGATCGGCGGTGTCGTCGCCGATACGAACAGGGAGTTCGCCCGCGTAGAACAAATCAAGGATTTCCGCTTGATCGATGTGCTGTTGACAGCCGAAGATGAGGAACTGACAGCCACGATGAAGTTGAAGCGCAGCTTCGTCGAACAGAAGCACAAGAAGCTGCTCGACGAGATGTATGGCTGAGGAGGCCATACGAAGGAATACGGGAACAACCAGGAGGAGTGAATATGAAGCATACGATCGGAAAGACGATACTTGCTGCGACATTTGCCGCGGGCCTTGCCTCGGCGGCACATGCGACGCAGGGCGTCAGCGATACTGAAATCGTGATCGGCTCGAACGGCGACCTGTCCGGCGTCTTCGCGGCGTTCAACGTCGGCGCCATCAAGGCGGCGCAGCAGATGTTCGACAAGGTCAACGAAGCGGGCGGCATCCATGGCCGCAAGATCCGGTTCGTGGTGGAGGACCACGGCTACCAGGTTCCCAAGGCGGTGCAGAACTTCAACAAGCTGATCAATTCCGATCAGGTCTTCGCGATGATCCTGAACCTCGGCACGCCGCACAACATCGCCGGCTTCCCGATCATGGAAGCCAAGCAGGTGGCGAACGTTTCGCCGCTGACGGCAGGACGCCAGATGATCGAAGGCGACATCACCTACAAGTACACGGGTACGTCGTCCTATTACGACCAGCTTCGTGCCGCGGTGAAGATGCTCGCCGAGCAGAACGACGCCAAGGACATCTGCGCGATGTATATCCCGTCGGATTTCGGCCTCGAAGTGTTCGAGGGCGCGCGCGACCAGGCCGAGGCGATGGGGCTCAACTACGCTTCGGAAACCACCCACAAGCCTGACGAGCAGGATTTCGTCGGCTCGATCCAGAAGCTCAAGGAAGCGGGTTGCGACATCGTCGCGACAGGCATCGGCGTGCGCCAGACGATCGTTGCCTACGGAACGGCCAAGAAGCTGGGTTGGACGGACGTTGCCTTCATCGGCGGCTCGGCTGCCATGAACACGGCTGTCGCGAAGGTGCCGGAAGGCGTGACGGAAGGGTATTATGCGGCGGCCGGCTGGTCCGACTTCGAAGCCCGCATGGACAATCCGGAAGTCAAGGAATGGGCGGAAGCCTATCAGACTGCGAATGGCGAACCGGCGGGAACGGCAGCTCAGCTTGGCTACAGCGCCGCCAACACGCTGGTGAAGGCGATCGAGGCTGCCGGCCAGGATCTGACAGCCGAGAGCTTCAAGGCGGGCATGGAATCGCTTTCATTCCATGATCCGATCGCCGACAGCGACGTGAAATACGGTCCGGACGACCATCAGGGCGCCGACATGATCGTCATCAACCGCGTCGAAGGCGGCATGTGGCGCGAAGTGGGCCGTGTCGATCCGACCCAGTCACAGTAACGACTGAGCAGACATGACAAACGCCGCGCGGTGTGAGCCGCGCGGCGTTTTTCGTTTCGAAGTGCCGGCGGCTATTCGCCCGGTTGCAACTTGGGCGTCTGCGCCTCTCGCATCTCGCGATGCAACCGCTGTTCCTCTTCGACATGCGGCGTGACGAAACGACCGATGAGAAGATAGGCGACCGGCGTCAGATAGAGCGTCGAGATGGTCGACAGGCCGAGACCGCCGACGATCACCCAGCCGAGCGCGATGCGTGCTTCGGCACCCGCACCGCTCGCCATGACCAGCGGCAGGCCACCGACGATCGTGCACAGCATCGTCATCATGACCGGGCGAAGGCGGATGTTCGACGCCTCCTCGATCGCATCGCGCACGTTGCGGCCGCGATCGCGCAACTGGTTTGCGAATTCCACGATCAGGATGCCGTTCTTGGCCATGATGCCGACCAGCATGACGAGGCCGATCTGGCTGTAGACGTTCAGGCTCGTGCCGGTCAGCAGGAGCGCGAAGATGGCGCAGGCGAGGCCGAGCGGGACCGTCGCCATGATGATGATGGCGCTGACGAAGCTTTCGAACTGCGCCGCCAGAACGAGCAGGATGATGATGATCGCGAACCCGAAGATCGTCACCATGCCGCCCGAGGTCTCATCGAGCGTCGCGGCTTCCGCGAGCGGAATGATGCGGCTGCCGGCCGGCAGATGCGGCTCGGCAATGCGTTGCGCCTCCGCGTAGGCGTCGCCGAGCGCGAAATCACCCGCGAGCGCCGACGTGATCGCCACCGAGCGCTGCTGTTGTTCGCGGGCAAGCGAGGGCGCGACAGCCTGTTCCGTGAGGCTTGCGATGGTCGACATCGGCACGAAGCGGCCATCCTGAGCCTTCAGGAAGATGTTTTCCAAATCCGTGGGGTCGTTGATCGGGTTGGTCGTCGAGACCAGCTTCACATCGAAAGCACGGTCCTCGATGAAGACGGTGCCGATCTCCCGGCCGTCGAGCATCGCCTGCATCGCGGCCCCGAGGCCGGCGATGTCGATGCCAAGATCCGAGGCCCGGTCGCGATCGATCGCGACGGAGAGCTGCGGCTGGGTCGTCTCGTTGCTCAACCGGGCCTGACGGAAGCGCGGATCCTGCTCCATGTCGGTCACGATGGCCTGTGCTGCACGGTTCAGATCGGCATAGCTGTTTCCGACCACCGCGAACTGCAGCCCGCTGCCCGCACCTCGAATGCCGAGGCTGTTGGGCTGGAAGGCGAAGGCTCGTACGCCGGGCACGTTCTGCACGCGTGACGTGATGTCGTTCAGGATTTCCTGCTGGCTGCGCTCGCGCTCGGACCAGGGCGAAAGCGACATGACGATGAAGCCGTTGTTCTGCTGGCCGCCTTGGCCCGCGATGGCGAACGTGCTGGCGATTTCCCCGTTGTCTCGCAGCGGCTGGATCAGTTCCTCGATGCGCCGCATCTGCTGAGACAGGTAGTCGAGGCTTACGCCCTGCGGTGCCGAGACGCGCACGAAGGCGGACGAGCGGTCCTCCGACGGGGTCAACTCGCTGCGGATCGTGCCGAAGAGACTTGCTGCGATGCCTGCGGTGATCACGGCCACGAGCACGACCACGAGAGGGGCGTTGAGGCATGCGCGCAGCGTGTGGCGATAAAAGCCCGCAAGCTTTCCGCCGATGCCACCATTCGGCCCGCTGCCATGGCTCTCCACCACACCGGCCTTGAGCATTCGCGACGCGAGCATCGGACAGAGCGAGAGCGCCACGATCGACGAGAGGAAAACTGCGATGGCGAGCGTGAAGCCGAACTCGCGGAACAGACCGCCCGTCTGGCCCGGCAGGAAGGAGAGCGGGACGAAGACGGCCACGAGCGTGGCGGTCGTCGCGACAACGGCAAAGAACACTTCCTGCGTGCCGAGAACCGCGGCTGCGCGTGGACCCATGCCCTCGTTGCGTCGCCGGACGATGTTTTCCAGAACGACGATCGCGTCGTCCACCACCAGACCGGCCGCCAGCACCAGCGCAAGGAGCGTCAGGATGTTGAGCGAGAAGCCTGCGAGGTAGATCGCGGCGAGCGTGCCGATGAGCGCGACGGGCATGGCAAGCCCGGGGATGATCGTGGCGCGCACGTCCCACAGGAACACGAAGATGATCAGGAGAACGACGGTTGCCGATATGCCGAGCGCGATCTCGACCTCGTGGATGGCGCCTTCGATGAAGACCGCGTCATCGCTGGTCACGAAGATATCCATGCCTTCGGGCAAGGTCGGCTTGATCTGCTGGACTGCGGCTGCAACGCCCTGCGATATCTCCAGGGTGTTGGACTGCGCAGCGCGGACGATGCCTATGCCGATGCCGCTTTTGCCATTGGCGCGAAGCTGCGATGTGCCGATGTCGGGACCGAGCGTGACGCTCGCGACATCGCGCAGGCGCGCATTGTCGCCGATGACGAGATTTTCAAACTGCTCCGGCGTGGAAATCGATGCCGTCGCACGGACGATCAGGTCCTGTGTGTTGCTGGTCAGCGAGCCTGCAGGCGTGTCGAACGCCATTGAGGACAACGCGGTGCTGATATCGCCGACAGTCAGGCCGAGGCTGGCGAGCCGCGACTGGTCGATGTCGATGCGGAAAATCTTGGCGCGGTCACCGTAAACCTGGGCGTCCGCCACGCCTGGGATGGAGGCAAAGGCATCGACGATCTGATCCTCGACGAAGACGGTCATGTCTTCGACCGACATCGTGTCGGACGTCACGGCCAGCCGGACCACCGCCTGCGCGTCCGCATCGGCTTTCACGATGCGCGGGATGTCGGCATTGTCAGGCAACTGGTTCTGCACGCGACCGACAGCGTCGCGCATGTCGGATGCGGCCGTGTCGAGGTTGACGCCGTCATTGAATTCCACCGTCACGCGGCTGCGTCCAAAGGACGAGGATGATGAGATGGATTTCACGCCCGAAACCCGGGAGATGGCGCCTTCGAGCGTCGCGGTCAGTTCACGATCGATGGATTCGGCGGACGCGCCGGTGAAATCGGTCGTGACCGTGATGACGGGGCGGTCGACGTCGGGCAGTTCGCGGATTTCCACGCCGAACAAGGCTGCAAGACCCGCAACGGTGATCAGCGTGTTGATGACGAATGCGAGCACGGGACGGCGCACGAAAAGTGCTGTGATCCCGCCGTCGTTCGTGGTGTTGGCCCCTTCGCTCACGGGCATTCTCCCTGATGTCGCGCCCGCGGGCCTAGGAATCTGTCGGGGATATCGCGGCCTGCGGCTGCGCGCCGCCGGGGCCGCTCACGACGCGAACCTCGGCGCCCTCGCGCACCGAGTGGATGCCCTCGGTCACGACGGCATTCGCGTCGCCGAAGTCGGCCGATACGAGAACGCTTTCCGTATTGCGCTGGATGATCGTCACCGGTGCGCGCCGTGCCACGCCGTTCTGGACGAGCCAGACGAACGCGCCATCGGTGCCCCACTGGATCGCCAGCGGATCGACGGACGGATAGGTGTCGCCTGGGAACTGCATCTGCGTCTGGAACGACATGCCGGCGCGCAACGTATCGTCTTCGTTTTCGATGCTTGCCTGGATGCGCAGTGTGCGGCTCTGCGAGTCGATGCGATTGTCGACCGCACTGACAACGCCTTCATAGCTCTGTCCGGGCCTGGCGACAGAGGAAGCGGTTACTGTCTGCCCGACGGAAATCATCCCGGCGAAGCGCTCCGGCGCCCAGAAATCGATGACGATGCGAGACCGATCGTCGATCGTGGCGATCTCGGTCTGCGCGGTGACATAATTGCCTGCGGAGACGGGAAGAATGCCGACGATGCCCGAAATCGGCGCGACGATCGACCTGCGCGACAGCGTCAGTTCGGCATCGCGGAGTTGAAGCCTTGCATTGTTGACGGCGAGTTGTGCTTCGTTCAACTGCACGGCCGTGACCGTGTTGGAGGTTCGCAGCGCCTGGACGCGTTCCAGCCGCGAATTCGCGTCCTCCAGCGAAATCTGCGCGCGGTCGACGGCGATCTCCTCGGTGTCGGAATCGAGGGTCGCGATGATGTCGCCTGCCTCGACGCGTGACCCGGACTGGACCAGGATTTCGTTGAGGCGTCCGGCAGCGAAGGGCGTCACGGAAACGGTGCTGAGCGCCCGGCCGGTGCCAATCGCGGAGAGACGGTCGTTGATGGTGGACGAACCGATTTCGGCGGACACCACTATCGCATTCTGCTGGCCAAATCCGCCGCCGGCCTGTTCCTGCCGGGTGCGCTCCGGCACGGACGCGGAGGCCCAGTCGATCCCCCAGCGCGACAGAACTTCCGGCGCGCCTGGAAAGAACGAGATCCAAAGCCCGCCTGCAACGACAACCGTTACCAGCGCGACGAGGATTTGTTTCAGGAACGACATGCCGATCTCCGGATACCAGGCGGGGGTCATCCGCGGGGATTCGTGACCACCAAACATGCAAATCGGGACCGCCGCCCCAACTGCCGCTGCAGCGCATCCCTCCTGCAGCACTTATGCCAACAGTTCCGGAGCAATGCACCAGATATAACATTAAATATCGGTAATTTACCCGTTACCCGACCGCTCCGCCATGTGAGGCTTGCACTTGCGTCCGGCGCGCACCGCGTTGGCGCGCGCGCGTGGTTTGCGAAACAGCATGGGCCTCCAGCGTTTTTACCGCTGGTAAGCCAATCGCAGGCGCGGCATTGTGCGCGGCGTATTGGTGGGGCGATACGCGGGCGAAGGACTTCGCATTGCGGCATAGCGCGCCGGAGCACAGCAACGGAGTCCATGATGGCAGGCAATCTCTCTTTCGATCAGTTGAAGAAGACCGTCACCGACGGTGACGTCGACACCGTTCTGGCATGCGCCGTCGACATGCAGGGACGCCTGATCGGAAAGAGGTTCCTCGCCAAGTACTTCGTCGAATCCGCCTATGATGAGACACATGGCTGCAACTACCTGCTCGCCAACGACATCGATATGGAGCCTGTGCCCGGCTACAAGGCCGCGAGCTGGTCGAAGGGCTATGGTGACTTCGTCATGAAGCCGGATCTCGGCACGATCCGCACCGTGCCGTGGCTCGAGAAGACGGCGCTCGTGCTGTGCGACATTCTCGATCACCACACCCATGGCGACCTGCCGCATTCGCCGCGAGCGATCCTGCGCAAGCATGTCGCGCGGCTGAAGGAGCGCGGCTACCTCGCCTATTTCGCATCGGAGCTGGAATTCTACCTCTTCAGCGAGAGCTACGATTCCGCGCGTGCCAAGCACTGGCACAACCTCGACACCGCATCGCCTTATATCGGCGACTACCTGATCGGCATCACGAGCAAGGAAGAAGACGTGATGCGCCGCCTGCGCAACGACATGGAGGCGGCCGGTATTCCGATCGAGAACTCGAAGGGCGAGTGGGGACCCGGCCAGGAAGAGATCAACGTTCGCTATGCCGAAGTGCTCGACATGGCCGACCGCCACGTGATCCTGAAGAACGGAGCAAAGGAAATCGCCGGCCAGATGGGCAAGGCGATCTCCTTCATGGCGAAGTACAATTACGACCTGGCCGGCAATTCCAGCCACATCCACAATTCGCTGTGGAGCGCTGATGGCAAGACGCCGCTGTTCTACGACAAGGATGCGAACTGGACGCTCTCGACGCTGGGCCAGCAATGGGCTGCCGGCCAGCTCAAATACGCCAAGGAGTTCACCTGGTTCCTGGCGCCCTACATCAACTCATACAAGCGCTTCCAGGCCGGCACCTTCGCGCCGACGAAGATCATGTGGTCGGAAGACAACCGCACGGCGGGCTTCAGGCTTTGCGGGGAGGGCACCAAGGGCATCCGCATGGAGTGCCGGATCGGCGGCGCGGACCTGAACCCCTATCTCGCCTTCGCAGCACTCATCGCCGCCGGCCTCGCCGGCATCGACGAGCAACTCGAGTTGCAGAAGCCGTTCGTCGGTGACGCCTATCAGGCGAGCCGCCTGCCGGAGATCCCCAAGACGCTGCGCGAGGCGACCGAGACGCTGAGCAAGTCCAAGATGCTCAAGACCGCGTTCGGCGAAGACGTCGTGGAGCACTACGTCCATACCGCGCGCTGGGAGCAGATGGAATACGACCGCCGCGTGACCGACTGGGAGCTGCATCGCGGCTTCGAGCGATATTGATTGGCATCGAGAGATCATCATGACTGAAACCATCAAGCTGAAATCCCCCGTCGATGGGTCGATCTATGTCGAGCGACCGGTCGCGACCGAGCAGGCGATCAATGCCGCCGTGGAGCGCGCGAAATCGGCGCAGGCGGACTGGGCGCGCGTATCGACCGAGGAGCGCGCGAAATATCTGCTGTCCTTCCTCGACGCGCTCCTCGCCATGAACGACGAGATCGTGCCGGAGATCGCCTGGCAGATGGGCCGCCCCGTGCGTTACGGCGGCGAGAAGGGCGGTGTCGAGGAGCGCACCCGCTACATGGTCGGATTGGCTGAAAAGGCGCTTGCCCCCTTCGTGCCGGAAGAGCGTCCCGGGTTCCGCCGCTATCTGAAGCGCGAGCCGCTGGGCGTCGTCTTCGTCATCGCACCGTGGAACTACCCGTATCTGACGGCGGTCAATTCGATCGTGCCGGCGCTGATGGCTGGCAACGCGGTCATTCTCAAGCACGCCGCACAGACGCTGCTCGTCGGTGAGCGCTTCCAGCAGGCGTTCGACAAGACAGGCCTTCCGAAAGGGCTGTTCCAGAACATCGTCCTCAATCACGGCCAGACCGAAAAACTCCTCGCTTCGGGCAAGGTCGATCACTGCAACTTCACCGGTTCGGTCGGAGGTGGCCGGGCGATTGAGAAGGCCGCTGCTGGAACGTTCATGACCCTCGGTCTCGAACTTGGCGGCAAGGATCCGGCCTATGTGTTGCCGGACGTGAAGCTCGACCACGCCATCGCAAACCTCGTCGATGGCGCGTTCTACAACTCCGGCCAGTGCTGCTGCGGCATCGAGCGCGTCTACGTTCACGAGGCGATTTACGACGATTTCGTCGAGGGGTTCATCGCCGAGACGAAGAACTATGTCGTCGGCAATCCGCTCGATCAGGCGACTACGATGGGCCCGATGGCGCAGGCGCGCTTCGCCGATTTCATCCGCGAGCAGAAGGCCGAAGCCCTGCGCAAGGGCGCGAAAGCGCATATCGGCATGGCGGTCGATGGCGATCGCGAAGGCTCGCCCTATCTCGCACCCGAAGTGCTGACAGACGTCAATCACCAGATGAGCGTGATGCGCGAGGAGAGTTTTGGGCCAATCGTCGGCATCATGAAGGTGCGTAACGACGAGGAAGCGATCGCGCTGATGAACGACAGCCCGTACGGGCTGACGGCTTCGCTCTGGACCACGGATACGGACCATGCCGCAGCGCTCGGCGACCGGATCGAGACGGGCACGGTCTTCATGAACCGCTGCGACTATGTCGATCCGGGCCTCGTCTGGACCGGCGTCAAGGATACGGGCAAAGGCGGCGCGATGGGTCTCGTCGGCTACGAGAACCTGACGCGGCCGAAGAGCTATCATCTGCGCGAAGCGATCTGATTTTTGAAAGAATCTCAATGACCAACCTCATCTCGAAATGGAACTACCCGACCACGATCCGCTTCGGTGCCGGGCGCATCACGGAACTGCCCGAAGTCCTGAAGGATGTAGGCATCTCGAATCCACTTTTCGTGACTGATCCGGGCCTTGCGAAACTGCCGGTGGTCGCGTCGACGCTGAAGCTGCTGGTGGATGCCGGCGTGGCGCATGGTGTCTTTTCCGATGTGAAGCCCAATCCCGTCGAATCGAACCTCACGGCCGGCATCGAGGTGTTCAAGAGCGGAAAGCATGACGGCGTGATCGCCTTCGGCGGTGGCTCCGCGCTCGACCTCGGCAAGCTCATCGCCTTCCAGGCGCATCAGGTGCGGCCGGTCTGGGACTTTGAGGACATCGGCGATTGGTGGACCCGCGCCGACGGCTCGAAGATCGCGCCGATCATTGCCGTGCCGACGACCGCCGGCACCGGGTCGGAAGTCGGGCGCGCGGGCGTGCTGACGCATGAGGCGAGCCACACCAAGAAGGTGATCTTCCATCCGAAGATGATGCCGGCCATCGTGATCGCCGATCCCGAACTCACCGTAGGCATGCCGCCCTTCATCACCGCCGGAACCGGCATGGATGCGCTAGCGCATTGCCTCGAAGCCTATTGCGCACCCGGCTACCACCCGATGGCCGACGGCATCGCGCTGGAGGGCATGCGGTTGGCCTTTGAAAACCTGCCGAAGGCTTTTGCGAATGGCTCCGATCTTGCCGCCCGCGCGCACATGATGTCGGCTGCTGCTATGGGCGCCACCGCGTTCCAGAAGGGGCTCGGCGCGATCCATTCGCTGTCGCATCCGATCGGTGCGCTCTATGACACGCATCACGGCATGACGAACGCCGTCTTCATGCCCTATGTGCTCGCCTTCAACCGCAGCGCTATCGAGGAGCGCATCGAACGCGCGTCCGCTTATCTCGGTATAGACGGCGGCTTCGACGGCTTTGCAAAAGCGATCCTCGCGCTTCGCGAGGAACTGAAAGTTCCGCACGCACTTGCTGGGCTGATCAAGGATCTGGCTATGGACGACGAGCGCAAGGGCCTCATCGCGGACATGGCGATCGTAGACCCGACAGCCGGCGGCAATCCGGTCGAGTTGACGCGGGCGGCGGCGCTCGATCTGCTCAATCAGGCGATCGACGGACGGCTGTAAAGCCTGATCGAACAAGCTCCGACCGAGTTCGGCGCGGAGCTTGTTCGGGCTCGGCTCTGCGGCAGGCTGAAATAGGCGGCCTGTCGCAAATACCGCCGAATTGCGCCGCGCGACGCTCAAGGGCCATGAGTGTTTGGATCAACGCTGACGTCGTTGGATCAGTGTGCGGAATAACGGTGCGCAGGTTCCTCCCAGGATGGCCCCCATCGCAATCCACCCAAGAGCTTCGCCACCAAGAACTTCAATACCAATGTAGGCGGCCGCGAAGCAGCCGACCACCGCCAATAGGCCTTTCCAGATCAAGTCTGCGGTCACAGTTCATCCTTCCGTCCATCATCTTGCACCTCATGGTCCTGTCAGCGACAGAGGCCCTTCTGGCGCATCTGCCGAGCGTGGATTCGACCTTGCTGCTGTGCCCAGGCATCGGCTTTTCTCGAGCCGGATGCCCGAACGATACGGTTGTATTCAGCCTCCATTCGCCGTCGATCGCGCGAGGAAACGAGATCGATGGAGCAGGCAGGGAGCGCCGCCCGTTGACGTGACTGACTTGGCCTGTTCTCGCGGGAATTGCGGCTCGGCTTCATCGTCCTGTTACGGTTCTGATGGTCCTGTAGACGCTGCCATTGCTGGTTTTCGAGGTGACGACCCAAGGTGTTCATGTCTTGAGCCGCGGCAGGTGCCGCAATTGCCAGAGCCAATGTGATTGCCAAGGTCGATATCGTTTTTCGCTTCATCGCATTATCTCACGCGCTTCGTCACCAGGCGGAGACGTTAGCGCACCAGTCAAAAGCTGCAACTTGTAAGTGAAGTGCAATCCCGCCCACGCGGGTAATCGCGGAACCTCCAACGAAGGGAAATGTGATGAACTCGATCCGAAGTTTCTTCTTCGGTGGCCTCGCCATGCTGGCGGCTGCCAGCCTCATGGAGCGTGCGGGGATGGTCGGGCTGATCTATGGCCGGGCAACAAGAACAGTCGCGCCATGGCTTCGGCTGATCACGCCGGACATCGCGAAAAATGACCTATCGAACTCGGCTCGGTTCGATGAACCTGACGACCACCATGTGAGGCGGCCTCTCTGAGGCGAAATTTGCAACAATTTCAAGGAGTTCGGATGGTGGGCGTGACAGGGATTGAACCTGTGACCCCTACGATGTCAACGTAGTGCTCTCCCGCTGAGCTACACGCCCATCCGACGTCGCGCATACACCACAGGCAGTCGCTGGCGTCAAGACACGAAAGGACGCCTTTCGTCGCCTCTGCAGCGCTTTTTGAAAAGCGCTGGTCATGATGCGTGTCAGGCGGCCTGAAGCATCTTCTCGACCTCGTTGACGAGGTCGCGCAGGTGGAAGGGCTTGGACAGGACTTTGGCGTCCTTGGGAGCTTTGGAATCGGGGTTCAAGGCGACCGCGGCAAAACCGGTGATGAACATCACCTTCAGGTCCGGATCGATCTCCGTCGCACGGCGCGCAAGTTCGATGCCGTCCATCTCGGGCATGACGATGTCGGTGAGAAGCAGAGAGAAGGGCTCCTCGCGCAGTCGCTCATAGGCGCTTGCGCCATTGTCGAAGTCGCTGACGTCGTAGCCTGCACGTTCGAGCGCCTTCACGAGAAAGCGCCGCATGTCGTTGTCGTCTTCCGCCAACAGAATTCTTGCCATGATTCCCGTCCGAATCGCGTGATTGGGTGCCCGGCGAATGCCGGTGCATTAACCATTTCCGGTATATGTGGGAGGGAGAGTAAAGATCAAGTGAATGGCGCCGCCGCTCACCACCGGCAAATCGCTGGTTTGAAAAGCATTTGTGCTCCGGCGGCAGGCTGGACATGGGCCGAGCCAGATGGCATTTTCGCTCGGGAGGGTCGGTCCGAGAGTGTGTTCGGGAGTTTCATGACGGCAACAGACGACTTCCGGGCGATACCGGCCTTTGAGGTGCGCAGTCCCGCGGAACAGCGCGTGCCGTTCGTCTTCAACTCGCCCCACAGCGGGCGCGTCTACCCGCCCCGATTCCTGGCGATGAGCAAGCTCGATGCGAGTGCCATCCGCCGCTCCGAGGATTGCTTCGTCGACGACCTGTTCGGCGGCGCCGTTCCGCTCGGCGCGCCGATGCTGGCGGCAAACTTCCCGCGCGCCTATCTCGACGCCAATCGCGAGCCCTGGGAGCTTGATCCGCGGATGTTCAGCGATCCCCTGCCGCCGCATGCCAATGCGCGATCCGCGCGGGTGGCGGGCGGGCTCGGCACCGTGCCGCGACTGGTGGGCGAGGGTCAGGAAATCTACAAGGCCAAGCTGAAGCTCGCTGAAGCGGTCATGCGGGTCGAGACTGTCTACAAGCCGTATCATGAACAACTGAAGCGGCTGCTCACGCGCACGCATTCGCGCTTCGGCTTCGCCGTGCTGGTGGATTGTCACTCGATGCCGGCGAGCATCAGGCTGGGCGACAATGGCATGCGCCCCGATTTCATCGTCGGCGACCGCTTTGGTGTGGCTTGCGCTCCGGCGCTCACCGAGGCTGCGATCGGCATCCTGTCGGGCATGGGGTACACCGTCGCTCATAACAAGCCGTATGCGGGCGGGTTCATCACGGAGCACTATGGGCGGCCTGCTCGCGGGCTGCACGCGATCCAGATCGAGGTGAATCGCGGGCTTTATCTCAATGAGCGGACGTTCGAACGCACCAGCGGGTTTGCTGCGCTTGCGAGCGACTTGACCCGTTTTGCGGCCGACATCATGGCCATCCCGGAACACTATCTGCACGGGCTGCCGCTCGCCGCAGAATAGTTTTACCGAGCCAACCTTCTGACTTCATTCAAAAAAAAGACCGCATCGTTTGCACGTTGCGGCCGAAGTCTAGGGAGGAAACGCCCAAGGAGGGCATAGACAGGTCGCCCTGTCCGATGCCGAGTTTATGTTGCGTTGCACAAAAGTCAAGCGGGTTTGGCGGGCTGTGCAAAATTTCATCGTTGTCCGCCATCGCGGCAATTCAGGAGCCTCACAATGACCATCGACGCGGACTTCATGCGGCGTATCGCTGCTGCCGCTGCCGCCCAGACATTGCCGCGCTTCAGGCAATCGGGACTGGTGTCGAACAAGCTCTTGAGCGGCTTCGACCCCGTCACCGAAGCCGACCGCGAAGCGGAGATGGCGATCCGCAGGCTCATACTCGGCGCGTTTCCGGAACACGGCATTCTTGGCGAGGAGTTCGGACCGGAGAACATCGATGCGAGGCATGTCTGGGTGATCGATCCGATCGACGGCACGCGGGCCTTCATCTCAGGCTTGCCGCTCTGGGGCACGCTTGTCGGGTTGACGGACGCTGGCGACGCGATCGCGGGAATGATGTCGCAGCCATTCACTGGAGAGCTCTTCTGGGCGATCGACGGCGTCTCGCACTTCGAAGGTCCCGGCGGGGCACGCCGGCTATCGACGCGGCCAACGACGGATATCGCGGACGCCACGCTCTGCACGACGACGCCTGCGCTGTTCACGGGCGCTATGCGCGGAGCATATGATCGCCTGGAGGGTGCGGTGCAACTCGCCCGCTACGGCACCGATTGCTATGCCTACGCGATGCTTGCCGCCGGCCATGTCGATCTCGTCGTCGAGACCGGTCTCCAGCCTTACGATATCGTGGCTCTCGTGCCCATCATCGAAGGGGCTGGCGGTGTCGTGACGACGTGGGATGGAGGGCCTGCCGAGAAGGCCGGCGACATCGTCGCGGCCGCGACCCCGCAGCTTCACGAGGCAGCGCTCGAAATGCTCAATCGCGCCTAGAAGCCGGAGTCAGGCGTTGCCGGGGATGAACGCGTCGAAGGCCGCGAAGAACTGTTCGCGATAGACGTCTGCTTCCTGGAGAAGTTCGTGCCGGGCGTGGTCGATCGTCAGCGCGGTGCCGGTTCGCAGCCGCAGGGAATAGCGCTCGGTGGCGGTGGTATCGACGACTGTGTCCGCGCCAGCCGCAACGATCAGGACCGGGATTTTGAGGCTGGCGATGAAATCGTCGTCGCGGACGCGCTCGCAGGCAATGCAGGCAGCGCGCACCCACGAGGCGGTGGCGCCGCCTATGCCCAATGACGGATGCTGGCGGTAGATTTCGACATTGCGGGCGTAGCGGCGGGCGTCGCTGGTGAGCACGTTCACGTCGAACGCTGCCGGCGCGCGATTTCGGCGTGAGCCGCTCAGATAGACCGAGCCCAGCCCGACCGCGTGGAGCAGGCTCGATATCCGCCGCGCATTGTCCATCGAGAAGGGCAGGCCGTGGAACGACAACAGCGGCGTGCTGAGCACCATTCGCTGGATACGATTTGTCAGAACAGGTGTTGCAAGCAGCGCAATCAGCGCGCCAGTCGAGTGGGCCAACACATAGTAAGGACCCCGGCAGTCGGGCAGCACGATCTGTTCGAAGAATGGATCGATGTCGGAGACATAGGTCATGAAATCGTCGATATAGCCGCGCCGTGGATCGCGGGTGAGACGATCCGAGGCACCCTGTCCCCGAAGATCGAAGATCGCGGTGCCGAAGCCCCGCCCCGCAAGGTCGCTAATCGTCTCGAAATACTTCTCGATGCACTCGTTGCGGCCCGGAATGATAATCACGGTGCCTTTCAGAGGGCGACTTGTGGCGGCGAAGCGGGCGTAGCGGATGCGCTTTCCGTCCGGCATCGTCAGCATGTCTGCGTAACCGTGCGCGGGAGCGGGATTGCCTTGTGTCTCGAAAAGCTGCGCAGGCATGGAGTGCTGGCTGATCCCGACCGGAGTGACGCTGGTGACCGTCATAGAAAGCGCGCAGGTCGAATGCAAATGGAAAGGCCGGAAGAGCCTTTCGGACTGCTTCCGGCCTTCTGTCGAACCGGGAGGAAGGGACGATACACCCGGGTCGGCCTCGTTGGCGGCCGTCTCGTTTCGGCCGCCTGTTCGAATTCGATGATTGGAGATTAGGCTTTGCCGCCTGAACGCGATCCGAAGGGACGGTTCATCCTGCGTTCATGTTCGGGACGTGCCGGCGCGTCTTGAAATGACTTTCGGGAGCCCCCAAATCTGGGTTGCGGCCGCCGATGTCGGGGCCGCTGGACTTCGGGAGATGCCAGAACGGATCTCTGCGCGAAGCTCATACGCAAACACTTGTTGCTCACAGGAGAACATCCCATGCGTCACGTTGATTTTACGCCGCTCTATCGCTCGACCGTCGGCTTCGACCGTCTCTTCACGATGCTCGATACGCTCGCTCAGCCTGATAACGGCCAGACCTATCCGCCCTACAACATCCAGCGCACCGGCGAAGACGCCTATCGTATTTCCATGGCCGTCGCAGGCTTCTCGGATGCCGAGATTTCGATCGAAGCCCACCGCAACGTGCTGACGATCAAGGGTGAGAAGACCGAAGAGCAGGCCGAGGGTAGCGAGTTCCTGCATCGTGGGATCGCAGCGCGTGCTTTCGAGCGCCGCTTCCAGCTTGCCGATCATGTCGAAGTGAACGGTGCGGAGCTGAAGAACGGGCTTCTGCACATCGATCTGACGCGCAACATTCCCGAGGAGTTGAAGCCGCGTCGTATCGCGATCGCTTCCACCCCCGCGAAAGCCAAGCAGATCGAAGCCCAGCCTACCGTGAACTGATCGCAACGGTTCAAGCATCGGAGACGGCGTCCGCAAGGGCGCCGTTTTCGTTTGCGGGCTGGGGCGCGCTAGATGGTGGCTATTTCTTGGACTGGATCAGATCGGCGTGACGGTGCACGAGCTTCCACGTATCGTCTTCGCGGCGGAAGAGTTCGGTTATCCTGAGCTCGAGCGGTATGAGACGTCCCTCCATATCGACGGTCGCCCGCTGGAAACCCGACCAATGGGCAATGTCACCGCTTTCCGCAGCGTGGACGATCTCGATCCTGCTTTCGCTCTTCGGCCCGAACGTGCCTTCACTGTTCGCGTAGGATTTGCGGACTTTCTCCGCACCCAGAGCGATCTGCCCGTAGGGCCCGAAGAAGCTTGCCGGTTCGTTTGCGGTGCTCAAGGCGAGAATCGGGCCCGAGTGTCCCCGGCAGAAGGCCAAACCGGCGGACTCTCGCACCTTCAGGAACTCCAGGAACGTCTGCACTGTGCTTCCCCCCAACATAGGCACTTTCGGCGCGCGCCGCGCGCCCCAGCGTCAGCCGACTTCTTATCGGCAGCGACATCTGTGTCACCTGAAACGCTCGACGGAAAGTGGAATTTCTATCGCTCGTGCCTCCATTCAAAGGCAGTGGGTGAACGTAACGTAACCGGTTGCAAATCTGCACGCCCTGCGCGAGTATTTTCACCCCGGGTGGCAAGGTGGAACTGCCGGTCATAAAGCCGCCAGGTCGGATCGCTTGCGGTCCAGGAGGGCACATGGCCGCTTCTGTCGAGCAATTCTCATCGCTGGTGTCGCGGATATACGGCGCCGCGCTCGACGGCGGCCTGTGGGAGTCGACGCTCACGGCGCTGTTGGATGCACTTGGCGGGCACGGCGGAGCGTTGCTCCTCGCCGAGTCCGGATCGCGCAGGTTTCGCAGCACCGCGATCGGCATGGATGGCGCAGGCGTGATGGCCTATGAAAGTCACTATGGCCGTATGGATCCGGTTCCGTCGATGTTGATCGCGGCACGTGTCGGCAACGTCTTTTCTGGATCCCATCTGGCCACCCCGGGCGAACATCGGCGCACCGAATTCTACACCGACTGGGCCAAGCCATTCGGCACGGGCGACGGGCTGTTCGCGAGCCTTACAAAGAGTGACGGCGGCCTGAACTGGTTCTGCTGCAATGCGCCGTTGCGAGACGAGCCCTTCGCGACGCCCGAAAGAATGCGGTTGCTGCAGTTGCTCGTTCCACATCTGCAGCAGGCGTTGGCCGCGCAGCATCGATTGGCCGACGCCGCCAATGTCACGCATCGTGCACTCGATGCCTATGAACATATGCGCCACGGCGTCGCGTGGGTGTCGCCCGGCGGGAAACTGATGCATGGGAATTCCGCGGCACTCGATCTGTTCCGATCAGGCAGCGGATTGTCGCTTGCCGCAGACGGTCAGTTGCGCGCCGGAGGGGATGAGGTGAACGCGTCATTGCGCAGACTTATCGGTCTTGCCGCCAGCGGCGATGGTGATGGCATCAAGTCCGCAGGCTTCCTGTCTGTTCGGCGTTCGCACGGCGGCTCGCCGCTGGCAGTGCACGTCCTGCCTGTGTCGGCGGAAGCGCACTGCATGGACGGTCATGTGCCGGGGGCGCTCCTCATCGTTGTCGATGTGGATGAACGGGGCGAGAGCCGGCCCGAAATTCTGCAGGATCTGTTCGGACTGACCCGTTCCGAAGCGATGGTCGCGACGGCAATGCTGTCCCATGGCTCGCTTGAGGCAATCGCGGTCGAACTCGGTGTGTCACTGGCGACGGTCCGGACCCATTTGCATCGCGTCTACAGCAAGGTCGGCGTCAACCGGCAGTCCGATCTCGTGCGAGTGGTCCAGACCGTGCACGCGGATCTCCGCCAGCGGCCGCATAACGGTTTTCCAAGCTGATTCTCGACCTGCGCCCTCTCACCGGGCCTCAGGCGATCAGGTCGCCAATCTGGTCGACGTGGTCTGGCGTCGTGGCGAAGCTGGTTACGAAACGACACATGGTCTCGTCTTCCGCGATGCTTCCCGCGAAGCCAAAAGGCGGGTGCCACGGGTAGAAGGCTGCGCCTTGCGCGCGAAGCGTCTCGACCGTTTCCAGCTTGATGATCGGGAAAATTTCGTTCGCTTGCGGTTCCCAGCCCAGCCAGGCCTTCGATGAGGCTGCCAGATGGCCGGCAAGGCGGCTTGCCATCGCATTCGAGTGGCGCGCGGTTTCGAGCCACAGATCGTCCGCGAAATAGGCTTCGAACTGGGCGGCGATGAAGCGCGACTTCGAGAAAAGTTGCGCTGCCCGCTTCCTGATGAACGGGAAATCATGCGCTTTTGCGGGATCGAGGAACACGACCGCCTCGGCACACCAGCAGCCGTTCTTCGTGCCGCCGAAGGAAACGATGTCGACGCCACGCTTCCACGTCATCTCGGCTGCGGATACGTCGAGCGAAACAAGCGCATTGGCGAAGCGCGCGCCGTCCATGTGGAGCTGGAGGCCGTGCCGCTGCGCCACGCCGGCGATCGCGTCGATCTCATCGAGGCTGTAGACGGTGCCGATTTCGGTCGCCTGTGTGATCGAGACCGCCGCCGGCTGGCCCGCGTGAACGAATTGCGGCGGGTAGCGCCCGATCTCTGTTTCGAGCGTGGCGGCGGCGATTCGGCCCAGTGTGCCATCCACGGGCGAGAGGCGTCCGCCGCCTGTCAGGAACTCCGGCGCTCCGCCTTCGTCCGCGATCATGTGCGCCTCGCGATGGGCGAAGGCGACGCCTCCCGGGCGGCTCACGGCGCTCATGGCGAGCGAGTTGGCCGCCGTGCCCGTGCCGACGAAAAAGACCGCAACGTCGCGCTCGAAGATTTTGGAAAATGTCTGCTCGACCTGCTTGTCGAGATCGCTGGACCCGTAGGCTGGCGAGAAGCCCGAGGCGTGGCGGGCAAGGCCCTCGACGATCTTGGGGTGGGCGCCGGCCCAGTTGTCGGAAGCAAAGAACATGAGAAAAATCCAGACCGTCGATTGATTGAGCGCGGCACTTTGTACGCGCGATCGCGCGCGAGGCAACCCGGCCATCCGGCACATCGCTACAATTGCATGGCGTCTGCCCGGCTTTCGGCCGAAAAAGGTCGCTCGCATGGCTTGCGGCGCAATAAAATTACGCATTGCGCCGAATTTTTTTGCACATCCGTCTTGTCTGCGCTTAACCTTTATGGCATATCGAAACTAGGACAGCATTGCTGTCTTAATTAATGCACCCCTCGACTGCCGGATTTGGCTTATGATAACAGCCTGTCCGGCTTTTGATGCGAGCAGGGCCTGTCGGCCGCCCGCCATTTGCGCGGCAGCCATGGGCTCCACCAGGGATGCGCCGCCGCAAAGGCATCGCGACCCTGGACGGCCTTTCGCAAGATAGCCGATAGAATGCCGGAAGTGCGCCATGTCGTGCCTGCCGGAAGATTGCTACCGCCCTGCATGGGCTCAACGGAGGACGAGGCGATGACCGATCTGACGCCATCTGTAACGACGGGACAAACCCCGGCCGCGCAGACGAAAGCGGTTGTCGCCAAAACGAATCCGCACGCGATACCCGGCCTGCCTACCGCTCGCGGTCTCTACGATCCCCGCAATGAACATGACGCCTGCGGTGTCGGCTTCATTGCGCAGATGAAGGGCGTGAAGTCGCACGATATCGTCAAGGACGGGCTCTTCATGCTCGAAAACCTGACGCACCGCGGCGCGGTGGGTGCGGACCCGCTGGTGGGCGACGGCGCAGGCGTGCTGGTTCAACTTCCGGACCGCCTTTTCCGCGAGGAAATGGCCAAGCAGGATATCGAACTGCCGGTGCTCGGCCAGTACGGCGTCGGCCACTGGTTCATGCCGCAGGATCAGGCGACGCGCGATCACATCAAGGAGATCGTCCGCGAGTCGGCCCAGTCCGAAGGCTTGCCGCTCATCGGCTTCCGTGACGTGCCGGTCGACAACTCGTCGCTCTCGAGGGCGCCGGAGATCGTCGCCGCCGAACCATTCCATTGCCAGGTCTTCATCGGCCGTCCGGCGGAAATCACGGATGACGAGGAATACGAGGCGCGCCTCTATCTCCTGCGCAAGGTCATCTCAGGCCGCATCTATGCGGAGAACGAGAACAGGGACATCGGCGCGTATTGCGTGTCGCTGTCGGCGCGGACGATCGTCTACAAGGGCATGTTCCTGGCCTACCAGGTCGGCGCCTATTACAAGGACCTGACGGATCCGCGCTTCGAGACCGCGCTGATCCTCGTCCATCAGCGCTTTTCGACCAACACCTTCCCGTCGTGGAAGCTCGCCCACCCCTACCGCATGGTCGCGCACAATGGCGAGATCAACACGGTGCGCGGCAACAACAACTGGATGGCCGCGCGGCAGGCCTCGGTCGATTCCGAGCTGTTCGGCAACAACATCTCGAAGCTGTGGCCGATCTCGTATGAGGGGCAGTCCGACACGGCCTGCTTCGACAACGCGCTCGAGTTCCTGTTCCAGGGCGGCTACACACTCGCCCATGCGATGATGATGCTGATCCCGGAAGCCTGGGCCGGCAACAAGCTGATGGGGAACGACCGCAAGGCGTTCTACGAGTATCATGCTGCGCTCATGGAGCCGTGGGACGGTCCGGCGGCAGTCGCGTTTACGGACGGCCGCCAGATCGGCGCGACGCTCGATCGCAACGGGCTGCGTCCGGCACGCTACATCGTCACCGACGACGACCGCGTCATCATGGCGTCGGAAGCCGGCGCGCTGCCGGTGCCCGAGGAGAAGATCATCAAGAAGTGGCGGCTCCAGCCGGGCCGCATGCTGTTGATCGATCTCGTGAAGGGCCGCATCATCTCCGACGAGGAGATTAAGTCGGAAATCGCCACCAAGCACCCCTATCGCGAGTGGCTTTCCAACACGCAGCTCATTTTGGAAGACCTGAAGCCGGTCGAGCCGCGCGCGCTGCGCAAGGACGTGTCGCTGCTCGATCGCCAGCAGGCGTTCGGCTACACCCAGGAAGACACCAAGATCCTGATGTCGCCGATGGCGACGACGGGGCAGGAAGCCGTGGGCTCGATGGGAACCGACACGCCGATCTCGGCCATGTCGGACAAGTCGAAGCTGCTCTACACCTATTTCAAGCAGAACTTCGCGCAGGTCACGAACCCGCCGATCGACCCGATCCGCGAAGAGCTCGTCATGAGCCTCGTCTCGTTCATCGGGCCGCGTCCGAACATTTTCGACCTCGTCGGCTCGTCGCGGCGCAAGCGTCTCGAGGTTCGCCAGCCGATCCTGACCAATGGCGATCTGGAGAAGATCCGCTCCATCGGCCACACCGAGGACCGGTTCGACACCAAGACGCTCGACGTCACCTATTCGACCGCCGAGGGCGCGGCCGGCATGCCGGCAGCGCTCGAACGCCTGTGCGAGCGCGCTGAGGCGGCGGTTGCGGGCGGCTACAACATCATCATCCTGTCAGACCGCCAGGTTGGGCCGGACCGGATCGCGCTTCCCGCGCTTCTGGCGACGGCTGCCGTGCATCATCACCTGATCCGCAAGGGCCTGCGCACCTCGGTCGGTCTCGTCGTCGAATCGGGCGAGCCGCGCGAGGTCCATCATTTCTGCTGTCTCGCCGGCTATGGCGCGGAAGCCATCAACCCGTATCTCGCCTTCGACACGCTGCTCGACATGCACAAGCGCGGCGACTTCCCACCGGAAGTCGATGCCTACGAGGTCGTCGGCCGCTACATCAAGTCGATCGGCAAGGGCATCCTCAAGGTCATGTCCAAGATGGGCATCTCGACCTACCAGTCCTATTGCGGGGCGCAGATTTTCGATGCGATCGGCCTGAACACCGAGTTCGTGGAGCGCTATTTCACGGGGACGGCGACGACCATCGAAGGCATCGGCCTTGAACAGGTCGCCGGCGAAACCGTGAGCCGTCACAACGAGGCGTTCGGCGACGATCCGGTCCTCCGCCACACGCTGGACGTCGGCGGCGAATACATGTTCCGCATGCGCGGCGAGGCCCATATGTGGTCGCCCGACGCCGTGGCGACGTTGCAGCATGCCGTGCGCAAGGGCTCGTGGGAGACCTTCAAGGAATTCTCCACGCAGGTCGACAGCGAGGCGGCGCGGGCCAAGAGCATTCGGGGCCTCTTCCGGATCAAGACGGCCGCCGATGTCGGCGCGACCCCTGTCCCGATCGACGAGGTCGAATCGGCCGCCGATATCGTGAAGCGGTTCTCCACCGGGGCGATGTCGTTCGGGTCCATCAGCCGCGAGGCGCATTCGACGCTCGCCATCGCCATGAACCGGATCGGCGGCAAGTCGAACACGGGCGAAGGCGGCGAAGAGCCGGATCGCTACAAGCCGCTGCCGGACGGATCGCCGAACCCGGAGCGCTCGGCCATCAAGCAGGTGGCCTCGGGCCGCTTCGGCGTTACCACCGAGTATCTCGTCAACTCCGACATGATGCAGATCAAGGTCGCGCAGGGCGCGAAGCCCGGCGAAGGTGGTCAGTTGCCCGGCCATAAGGTCGATGCGACGATCGCGAAGACGCGGCATTCGACGCCGGGCGTCGGCCTGATCTCGCCGCCGCCGCATCACGACATCTACTCGATCGAGGATCTCGCGCAGCTCATCTTCGACCTGAAGAACGTGAACCCTGAAGCTGCTGTGTCGGTGAAGCTCGTTTCAGAGGTCGGTGTCGGCACGGTTGCGGCCGGCGTCGCCAAGGCGCGCGCCGACCACATCACCATCTCCGGCTATGATGGCGGTACGGGCGCATCGCCGCTCACCTCGCTGAAGCATGCCGGCAGCCCGTGGGAAATGGGTCTGGCCGAGACGCACCAGACGCTGGTTCTCAACGGCCTGCGATCACGCGTGGCGTTGCAGGTCGATGGCGGGTTGCGGACGGGTCGCGACGTCATCATCGGCGCGCTTCTGGGTGCCGACGAGTTCGGCTTCTCGACCGCTCCGCTGATCGCGGCGGGCTGCATCATGATGCGCAAGTGCCATCTCAACACCTGCCCCGTGGGCGTGGCGACGCAGGACCCTGTCCTGCGCAAGCGCTTCAAGGGCGCGCCTGAGCATGTCATCAACTACTTCTTCTACGTGGCCGAGGAAGTGCGCGCGCTTCTGGCCGAGATGGGCGTGCGCCGTTTCGACGAGATCATCGGCGATACGGATCGCGTCGAGAAGCTGCCGGTGATCGAGCACTGGAAGTCCAAGGGTCTCGATTTCAGCCGCATCTTCTACAAGCCGGAGGCGGCGAAGGAAGACACGTACTGGACCTCGACCCAGAAGCATCCGATCGACGACGTTCTGGACCGCAAGCTCATCGAAGAGGCGGCACCCGCGCTCGAGCGCAGGGAAGCCGTCAAGATCGAGATGCCGATCCGCAACGTGGATCGCTCCGCGGGCGCGATGCTCTCGGGCGCGGTTGCCAAGCGTTTCGGACACAAGGGGCTCAAGGAAGACACGATATCGGTGAAGTTGACCGGCACTGCCGGGCAATCCTTCGGCGCGTTCCTGGCACGCGGCGTCTCGTTCGAGCTTGTCGGCGACGGCAACGACTATGTCGGCAAGGGCCTGTCGGGCGGCCGCATCGTCATCCGCCCGCCGGACGATTCCAAGATCGTGCCTGAAAAGTCGATTATCGTCGGCAACACGGTGCTGTACGGCGCGATCGAGGGCGAGTGCTATTTCCGGGGTGTGGCGGGCGAGCGCTTTGCCGTGCGCAACTCGGGCGCGGTGGCTGTCGTCGAAGGCGTCGGCGACCATGGCTGCGAGTACATGACGGGCGGCGTCGTCGTCGTCATCGGCCAGACGGGCCGCAACTTCGCTGCCGGCATGTCGGGCGGTGTCGCCTATGTGCTGGACGAAGACGGCGACTTCGCCAACCGCTGCAACATGGCGATGGTCGAGCTCGAGCCGGTTCCCGAAGAAGACGAGATGCTGGAAAAACTCCACCATCACGGCGGCGACATCGCGCATAAGGGCCGCGTCGACGTGTCGGGCGACATGACCCGCCACGACGAGGAACGTCTGGTCCAGCTCATCTCGAACCACGTGCACCATACGGGCTCGACATGGGGCAAGCAGATCCTCGACGCCTGGGCGGACTTCCGGCCGAAATTCCGGAAAGTGATGCCCGTCGAGTACCGCCGCGCGCTCATCGAGATGGAGCGCATGCGCATGGGCATCGCCGCCGAGTAGCAACGCAGAGACAATCATGCCTCGAAGCGGCCTGATGACGGCCGCTCGGCATGAGTGAAGGGACGAAGATGGGCAAGGTTACAGGTTTTCTCGAGATCGACCGGCAGGTGCACAAGTACCAGCCCGCTTCCGATCGCATCAGGCACTTTCGCGAGTTCACGCTTCCGATGTCGGAGCCCGAGGTCGAGAAGCAGGCGGCACGCTGCATGGATTGCGGCATCCCCTACTGCCATGGCCCCACAGGGTGCCCGGTGCACAACCAGATTCCAGACTGGAACGACCTGGTCTACAATGGCGACTGGGAAGGTGCGATCCGCAACCTGCATTCCACCAACAACTTCCCGGAATGGACGGGCCGCATCTGCCCCGCGCCGTGCGAGGAAGCCTGCACGCTGAACCTCGAGGACATCCCGGTCGCGATCAAGACCGTGGAACAGGCGATCGCCGACAAGGCCTACGAGCGCGGCTACATCCGGCCGATGCCTGCTTCTTCCAAGACGGAAAAGCGGGTCGCGATCATCGGATCGGGACCGGCCGGCATGGCGGCTGCGCAGCAGCTCGGCCGCGTCGGGCACGATGTCCATGTCTACGAGCGCGAGTCCAAGCCGGGCGGGCTGATGCGCTACGGCATTCCCGACTTCAAGATCGAGAAGCGCTACATCGATGCCCGCGTTGAGCAGATGGAGGGCGAGGGCGTCACATTCCACTGCGGCGTGAATGTCGGTGTCGACAAGCCCACGGCCGAACTGATGGCCGAGTATGATGCGGTGCTCTATTGCGGCGGCTCCGAAACGCCGCGGCCGGCCGGTATTCCCGGCGCCGACCTTTTCGGCGTGCATGACGCGATGCCGTATCTCGTCCAGCAAAACCGCCGCGTCGGCGGTGAGGATATCCAGTCGGTCGCCTGGGCTGCCGACCCGATCCTCGCAGGCGGCAAGCATGTCGTCGTCGTTGGTGGCGGCGATACCGCGTCGGATTGCGTTGGAACCTCGTTCCGCCAGGGCGCCGTGCGCGTCACGCAGCTCGATATCCGCCCGCAGCCGCCGGAGAAGGAAGACAAGCTCACCGTGTGGCCCTACTGGGCGACGAAGATGCGCACCTCGTCGAGCCAGGCGGAGGGTGCGGAGCGCGAGTTCCAGGTCGCGACGCTCGAATTTCTGGGCGAAGACGGCGTGCTCACGGGCGTGAAGTGCTGCGAAGTCGATGACAGGCGCAAGCCGATCGCCGGAACCGAGTTCGTGATCCGGGCGGACCTCGCGTTCATCGCCATTGGCTTTGCCGGACCGGCTGCGGACAGCGTCGTGAAGGAACTGGACGGCCAGATGGCGGTCGAAGTCGACAGCCGGCGCTCGACCAACGTCGTCGCCAACGATCGCGACTACAAGACCAGCGTGGACAAGCTCTTCGCCGCCGGCGACGTGCGGCGCGGTCAGTCGCTGGTTGTGTGGGCGATCCGTGAGGGACGTCAGGCGGCGCGCGCGATCGATGAGTTCCTGATGGGATCGAGCGTCCTGCCGCGCTGATTGCGAGGCAGGGCTCTTACCTCGTAACCGACGTGGTGCGTCCCGGGTCGGTCGCAGCCGTGGGCGAGGGCCGTCTCGAGAAGTCATCAGCACGGCCGGGTTCGGCATCCGGCGCAATACCTTCGCGGATCAGGCGCTCGGATGGGGTCTTCGCCTCTCCGCGCCTTGGCGCTATCGATGCGCCAAGCAGATCGGGGCCACCATCCAGTTGATAGTCGTCGATGCCGATGGGTACGGTGCGGTCGATCTCGGGCAGGTCGGCACCACCGGGCATCGGGCCCTGGATCTGGCCGGGCAGCCGCGCGAGATTGGCTGGATCATCGGGCGTACCGAGGATGCGGTTGAGCGGCTTTTCGGCGTAAAACGCCATCTTGCGGCGACCCTGCCGCGTGACGTTGATGCCGTCGCTGGCACGAAGCTGCGCCGGCTGTCCGTTCACGTCGGGACCACTTGCGACAAATGTACCGGTCTCGTCGACGAAACCGTCCCAGATGTCGACATACTCGCCGCCATTGTCGGTCACGATGCGGCGATAGATATCGTTGAACGCAACCATGTCGGACGACATGGAGCCAGCCTTGAAGGGGAGGTTGCCGATCCAAATCAGGGGGAGTTGCCTGTCTCGAACGGCCTTGACCAAGGTGGTGACCCGGCGTTCATACTCGGCGGTCCAGACTTGGGAACGGGGCTGTTCGCGGTTGTCCTGCACACGCATCTGCTGGCGGTCGTTTGACCCGAGCATGATGACCACGACCGCGGGCTTCTCCGCGTCGATGACCGAGCCGATCTGGCTGGGCCAGTCGTAGTAGTCGTCACGAACCAGCCCGGACGAACCGTTCGACCGATCGACGACGAGGGCATTGGCATTCTCGCCAAAGGCGACGGTCAGGCCATCGGCCAGTCCGCCGGCCAGGAAGTCGCCGACGACGAGAATACGCTTGGCGTTCTCGGCTTTTTCGACCACGGGTTTTTCGGGCACGGCAACCACTCCGGGTTGCGCGCGACGGGTGGTGGCCGGCGCACGCCTGGCCGGTTGCTGGACGCGCTCCCGCGGCACCGCACGGTCCTGCCTCTGGCGCTCCGCTGGGCGCTGGAAGAAGAAGCGCAGGATGCCGGTGCCGCCTTGCCGCTCGCCGGCCTGTTGAGCTAGCGCGAAGGACGGCGATCCCGGCAGTGCCGGCAGCATGACGACGAGCGCCAGGGACAGACAAAGCAATTGCCCCAGTCGCCCGAATGCCGCCATTGCTGCCTTCATCTCAGTCCCGAGCCTTACTGGCCTCTCAGCCGCGACAGGAGTTCCTTGCTTGGATGGCCGTCCTGCTCCATGCCAAGGCGGTTCTGTATCGCCATGATGCCCGCGCGCGAACCGCTGCCGATCTTGCCATCGATCTTGCCGTCATAATAGCCATGCGCCGACAGGTGCTTCTGCAATTCCTGCGTCTCGCCGAAGGACAGGCGCGTGAACGGCCTGTTCCAGTCGCGGACGAGGCCGCCATGGCCGGCGATCTCGTCGGCAAGAAGACCGACGGCAAGTGCGTAGCGATCCGAATTGTTGTAGCGCTTGATGACGTTGAAGTTCTTCACCATCAGGAAGGCCGGTCCCTCGCGCCCGTCGAGCACCTTGAGTTCCGAACTCTGCGACGGAGATGGGAACGGCTTGTTGCGGGCGCGTTTGACGCCGATCGAATCCCACTTCGACAGAGACATGGACCCAGCGGGGAACTTGCGTCCTGCCGGCAGTGTCACTTCGTAGCCCCAGGTCGCGCCCGACTGCCAGCCATTCTGGCGAAGCAGGTTTGCGGCCGTCGCGAGGGCGTCGGGGACCGAGTTCCAGATGTCGCGCTTGCCGTTGCCGTCAGCATCGACCGCATAGGCGAGATAGCTGGTGGGGATGAACTGGGTGTGGCCCATCGCGCCGGCCCATGAGCCCGTCAGATGGCTTTCGTCGATATCGCCGCTTTGCAGGATCTTCATCGCCGCGACAAGCTGCTGCCGGCCGAACTTCGCGCGGCGCTTGTCGGCATAGGCGAGCGTTGCCAGTGAGCGGATGACGTTGCGCATCACACTCTCATTCTTGAGGATTTCGCCGTAATTCGATTCCATCGACCAGATAGCCAGGAGAATGTGGCGATCGACGCCGTAGGCGCGCTCGATCCGGTCGAGCCAGGGCTTCCACTCGCGCGCCATCTGCCGACCGACCGCGATGGAGTTCTCGTTGACGCGATTGTCGAAGTAATCCCAGACAGGCGCCGTGAATTCGGGTTGGTAACGTGCCTTCTCCAGAACTTCCGGGTCGGGCGCGGAGACGTTCCTGAAGGCGCGATCGAAAGTCGAATTGGAAATCCCATTGCTGGCAGCAACGCCCCGGAAATCCGCGACCCAGCGCTGGAATCCGGCATCCGCGAATGCATGAGACGGGACGAGCAGGCCCAGCGCGACCGTGGCCGCCATGAAGGGCGCAGCAAAACGTCTTGCAGGTGAGCGAGCGATCATATGTGCCTCCTTTTGCTTGCTGGAACCATTCATCGACCATCTAAGTTAGTAAACGGTTTACCATGCCCCCTGCGATCACGCGATCTCACGCCACTGAACTCCTCCCAGGCCCAGAAACGGTGCAATATTTATCAATAACGGCGTGATAGTGTCGCACCCATCGTGAGCCTGTCCAAACATACAAGATCGTGAGCGAGAATGACAAAAGTAAGAAAAGCGGTTTTCCCCGTTGCTGGACTGGGCACGCGATTTCTTCCGGCAACGAAGGCCGTTCCGAAGGAGATGCTGACTGTCGTCGATCGACCCGTCATCCAGTATGTCGTCGACGAGGCGAGGGCCGCCGGCATCGAGCACTTCATCTTCGTGACCGGTCGTAACAAGACCGTGATCGAGGATCATTTCGACATCCAGTTCGAACTCTACGACACGCTCGAGCACCGCGGCAAGGTGGAGCAACTGGAGCGGCTTCGTTCCATGCAGCCGGCTCCCGGCGAGACAAGCTTCACCCGCCAGCAGGTGCCGATGGGCCTGGGCCATGCGGTCTGGTGTGCCCGTGATCTGGTGGGCGACGAGCCGTTCGCGCTGCTGCTTCCGGACATGATCATGCAGTCGGACGAGAGCTGTCTCAAGGGCATGGTCGATCTCTACGCGCAGACCGGAAACAACATCGTTGCCGTTCAGGAATGCGACCCGGCCGAGACACACAAATACGGCATCGTCGCGAAGGGGGCGGATGTGCATACGGGCTTCGAGATTTCCGACATGGTCGAAAAGCCGGCGAAGGGCACCGCGCCGAGCAATCTCTACATCAACGGGCGGTACATCCTGCAACCGCAGATTTTCGATCTTCTGGCCAAGCAGGAGCGTGGCGCGGGCAACGAAATCCAGCTCACCGATGCGATGCTGAAGCTCGGCAAGGAACAGCCGCTCTACGGCTATCACTACCGTGGCGAGACGTTCGACTGCGGCTCGCCTGACGGGTTCGTGGAGGCCAACATCGCATTTGCGATGCAGCGCGCCGATCTACGCGACGTGGTGATCAACACCGTGAACAGGCTGTCAGCCAGGAAGGGCTGACCTTCGATCGCGGGTCAGCGCTGCAACGTCATGCCGAGGAAGACGCTCGTCGCGTCATAATCGCGATCGTCGATGCTGCTGCGCTGGACTTCGTGGCGGGCTCGTCCCGTCACGCCGACGAAGCGGTTCATCCACCATGTCAGGCCGAGTTCGCCGCTCAGGATAAGGTCGTGCTCGCTGCTGCCGGAATAGTCGCGCCAGTCGAGCCCGGCCGATGCCGTGCCGGTGAGGTTGGCGCGAAGCTCGCGCCGCAATGCCAGACTTCCCGAATAGAGAAGCGAGCCCGGATCGCCAGCCGTGGTGGAGCCTTCGACGGTCGTCGCGCCGTTGAGCTCGACGATCGTGCCGCGAACCGGCGACCATTGCAGGTTGCCGGCGAGCGCCAGACCGGAGATCGAGGACAGGCGATCGTCGTCGGGACGTTCTTCGAGCCAGCCGATCGAAAATTCGCCCGTCGTCTTTTCGCTCAGGTCGAGTTCGACGCCGCCTCGTATTGCGTAGCGATCGGCCGACCGGGCGAAGCCGTCGCGGTCGAATTCCTCATCGTAGTTGCGTCGTCCGATCTCGGCTTCGAGGAACGGCGTGATCGCGGGCGACAGTTCGAAGCCCGTGCGCAACGCGACCGTGGACAGGACCGAATCGCGATCCGCCTGGGAGATCACGCCGCCGCTCGACAGATCGGCATCATCGTAGAGATTGCGCTCCACCGCGCCGGTCACGCCGAGCTTGAGGCGGCCCAGTTCACGCGACACGCCGGCACTGCCGCTGAACGTGTGGCGGAGCGGCTGCGAAACCGTGCCTTCGATGAAGGTCGGTGACGAGGCCGATTCCGGCCGGACGCGATAGGCGACGGACCCGGTCGCTTGCCATTGGTCGCCGAGATCAAGCCTGATGTCGGCGCTGATCCCGCCTTCGAATTCATCGATCTCCTCGCCAGACAGCGATTTGCGGTAGATTCCGTCTGCCTGGAGCGCGGCGCTGTGGCGCGACCAGTCGGAGATCGCGTTGAGGCGCAACGCGGTTTCGGAAAAGACCGAACTTCCGCCACCTGGACTGGAACTGCCATTGGTCGTGGCGCCGATGCCCTGCTCAAGCCTCGGCGTGAAGACGAATGTGCCGAGCCGCATGCCGAGTGGTGCATAGGGGTCTTCTTCCGGCGTACGCGCGAGGCCTTCGATCGCACCGATACGCTGGTTGTCCCGCGTCATGCGCGTGTTGCGGTCCTCGTCGGCCAGGTCGATCTGTTCCGCGCGCACCGTGCCGGTCGTGAGGTCCTCTTCGGGCTCAGCCGCGGCGGTCGGGCTTGCCGCTTGCGTCGTTGTTCTGCCGCTCATCTGCTGTTCGGCGGCGTCCAACGCTCCCGGCTGTTCGTCCAGGGCGTCCAACGGGTCTGACGCAGAGTCGTCCAAGATTGCGCGCGAGCCTATGGCTTCGTAGGGTGGCGCATCGAGGGTGCTTGCGCCTCCGAGCGGCGACGTTGCTTGCGTGTTGTCGTTTCCAAGCAGATCGCCGATGCGTCGATCGAGCGCCGACCCACGCATCTCCGGCTGCTGCTGCGCCCATGCAAATGCAGCGCTGCATGCCAATGCGGTCGCCGCCAGCGTCAGAACGCCGGCGCGGCGTCGCGTCGGAAATCTCAATGACGGATGTCGTGCCATTGCTGCCTGGTCGATAGGGACGCGGAAATGCGCCGAAACTTTACCGGACCGTAAACAAGGTTGGTTAATGGAAGGTTGAACGTCCGATCCGAAGCCCGGTTGAGCAGTCAGGATTGGACAGCGCCAATCGGACGCGCTAATCGCTTCGCCATGCAGAGAAAAGCGATCACCAAGCCCCTCGACACAGCCCTCGTCAGCGCCTCGGCGCTGCGCACGGTCCGCACCGAAATGAGCGGGCTTACGGCACTTGCAACAGCGCTCGAAAACAATCTGGCGGAGCCGTTCGCGGAAGCGGTCGAGACGATCGGCAGCATCACGGGCCGCGTGATCATCACGGGCGTCGGCAAGAGCGGGCATATCGGCTCGAAGATCGCCGCGACGCTCGCTTCGACCGGCACACCGGCGTTCTTCGTGCATGCGGCGGAGGCGAACCACGGCGATCTCGGCATGATCGCGACCGACGACGTGATCGTCGCCCTGTCCTGGTCCGGGGAAACGGCGGAGCTCAGGGGCATCGTCGCCTATGCACGACGCTTCGCGATCCCGCTGATCGCCATCACGTCGGGTATCGACTCCGCGCTTGCGCGCGAATCCACCATCGTGATTGCCCTGCCCAAGGCGGCCGAAGCCTGTCCGCACGGCCTAGCCCCCACGACATCGACCCTAATGCAACTCGTCGTCGGCGATGCTCTGGCGATCGCCCTGCTCGAAGCACGCGGTTTCACTCGCGACCATTTCCGCACCTATCATCCGGGCGGAAAATTGGGAGCGAGTCTCATCAAGGTCGGCGAGATCATGCATAGCGGCGACGAGCTTCCGCTGGTGCGCAGCGGCACGGGCATGCGCGAAGCGGTTCTGGAAATCTCGCGCAAGGGTTTTGGCTGCGTCGGCATCGTCTCGGAGGATGGTGTTCTTCAGGGCATCATCACCGATGGCGACCTGCGCCGTCACATGGACGGCGACCTGCTTTCGCGGACCGTCGACGAGGTGATGACCCGCAACCCGAAATGCGCCGAGCCCGACGATCTGGCAGGTGCGGTGCTGCAACTGGTCAACGCATCCTCGATCACGACCGTGATGGTTGTCGAGGACGGCAGGCCCGTCGGCCTCGTTCACATGCACGATCTCTTGCGGATCGGCGCAGCCTAAGCGTCCACCTGCTCGACGGTCAGTTGACCGCTGCTTGCAGCAGTGACCCGCACGCGCGCGCCTGCGGGCAGATCGGGACCGGACACGCGCCACAGCGTGTCGCCCAAACGGATGCGCCCGCGGCCTTCGCGGATAGCCTCTTCCAGCGTGGCGGTGCGGCCAACCAGTTGCTGGTCGCGCTGGTTCAGGAGCGGCTGGTCGGTGTCGCCAACCCGGTCATTCCCGTAAAACCGCCTGCCGACGAGTGCCGAGATGACCGACAGAACCAAAAAGGTCAGGACCTGGATTTGCCAGATCCAGACGCCGGTGTCCCAGAGCTGAAGCGACAGGGTTCCCGTCAGGACGGCCGCGATGCCGAGCCAGAGCAGGAAGACGCCCGGCACCAGGATCTCGAGCGCGAGCAATGCCGCGCCGAGAACCATCCAGTTCCAAGGTCCCAAATCCGCAATCCATTGCGCGATCATCGCCATGCTCCGACATCAGCCTCCGCGACTCGTTTTCACTTTTGGTCCGACCCGGCGGCGGGCGGGCGCGAGCCTCCGCGAATGGGGGTTGGACGCTGCGACTGATCGCCGAACACTTCCTTCGCGATGGCGCCGATGCCGCCCAGCGAGCCGATCAAGGACGATGCCTCCATCGGCATCAGGACGATCTTGCTGTTGTTGGCCGAGCCGATCTTGGCCATCGCTTCGGTGTACTTCTGTGCGACGAAGTAGTTGATCGCCTGCACGTCGCCCTTCGCGATCGCCTCGGACACGACCTGCGTTGCGCGCGCCTCTGCCTCGGCGGAACGCTCGCGCGCCTCTGCGTCGCGGAACGCTGCTTCCTTGCGGCCTTCGGCTTCGAGAACCTGGGCCTGCTTGAGGCCTTCGGCTTCGAGGATTTGTGCGCGCTTGTTGCGCTCGGCCATCATCTGGCGGCCCATCGATTCCACGAGGTTCGCCGGCGGGTTGATGTCCTTGATCTCGACGCGCGTCATCTTGATGCCCCATGGGCTCGCCGCTTCATCGACGATGTGGAGCAGCCGGTCGTTGATCACGTCGCGGTTCGACAGGAGTTCGTCGAGATCCATCGAACCCATGACCGAACGGATGTTCGTCATGGTGAGGTTGAGGATCGCGTTCTGGAGCCCGGAGACCTGATAGGCAGCCTGCGGCGCGTTCAGCACCTGATAGAAGGCGACGCCATCGACTGCGACGATCGCATTGTCGCGGGTGATGACTTCCTGGGTCGGCACGTCGAGCACCTGTTCCATCATGTTCATCTTCGCACCAAGGCGATCGATGAACGGGACGATGATGTTCAGGCCCGGCGAGAGCGTGCGGGTGTACCTGCCGAAGCGTTCGACCGTGTAGTTGTAGCCCTGCGGCACCGTTTTGATGCCTGCAAAGATCAGCAGCAGGACCAGAACGACCAGAACGGGGATCAGAATGTCGAAGCCAGTAAACGGCATGTGTGCCCTCCAGGGATTTCCGCAACGCCGAAGCGTTGTGCAACGGTTCGGCGGGTTTAGCCTGAGGAGGACTTAAGTATGTTTTGGCGGCATGACAATGATGTGTATGCGCGCACCCTAGGATTCAGGACATTGCGAAGAGATCGGCGTCCGTGTCCTTGCCGCCGTCGAGGTCCGTGCGGATGATTTCTGCCGCCACCCGCGAATAGGTGATGCCATTGCCGCCATAGCCCATCACCGCAGTGATGCGGGGTCGCCGGGGAATGCGGGAGATGTGGGGGAGGCCGGTCGCCGTCGTGCCGAACGATCCCGCCCAGGTGAGCTCGGCCTTGGTATCTATCCCCGGCATTCGCTTCGCGAGCTTCTCGGAAATGCGCGCGGCTTTTTCGGCGATCAGCTCGTCTCGCGCATCCTCGTCGGAGAACTCCTCGTCCTCGCCGCCGCAGATGACCCGCCCATCCGCCGTCGTTCGCATGTAGAGGTAGGGATCGGATGCCTCCCAGACGAACGCCTCGCGCGGCCACAGATTGCGCTTTTGCGGCGCCGTCGCGATCGCCCAGGTGGAAATGACGCTGTGCTTGGCCTCCGCTACGACCGCAGCCAGTTCGTAGCCGGTCGCAAGCACGACGTGGCCGGCCGTGATGGTGGGGCCGTCCTTTGTCGCGACGGTCACGGCGTCGCTGGCGTGCTCGAATTCCGTGGCCTCGACGGGTGCATAAAACCGCGCGCCACGCGCGGCCGCGATGTTGAGGAGGCCTGCGGTGAGCTTGCGCGGGTCGAGCGCGATGTTGTCTTCGCTGATGATCGCGCCATCGCCCTTGATGCGATAGCCCTTCTCCAGTTCGCTGGCGGTGAGATAATCCGCATGGACGCCGGCCGCGCGGCGCGCTTGCGCTTCCGCGCGCAGATCGCTGATGCCCATGACATTGCCGGCCACGTAGATGGAGGGGCGAGGGGCCTTGTTGCAGGCGATGCCCAGGCGATCGATATGCGCGCCCAGATTGGCGACGGCCAGCCGCGAGCGACGCCATGCGCGAACGGCCTTCTCCTTGCCGATGAGGTTGGAGAGCGTCGTCAGAGGCTGGTCGATCTCATATTGCACGAGCGCGGTGCTGGCCGGTGTCGAGCCTTTCAGGGGACCGCGCCGGTCGATGGCGATGACGGAATGTCCGGACGCCGTCAGCGCCTCGACGATCATGGCCCCGCTGATGCCCATGCCGACCACGAGCACGTCGGTCTTGACGTCGCGGCTCAGCTTCGATGTCGGCACGGCTGGCGCGCGGTAGGAGAACCAGACCGGACGTCCGGTGCGCAGGTCGAGTTTACGGATCATGGCTGGCGGTGCTCTCGTTGGCGAACAGCAACGTGCGCCGAAGCACAAGCGTTCCGTGCGGTCAGACCCAGCCGGACAGTTCGTTCCTGACCAAAGCCTCGATCACCATCATGCCTTCATCGCTGTCATTGAGGCAGGGTATGTGGAAGAACCGCTCGCCGCCCGCGTGCATGAAGATTTCGCGGACTTCGCCGTCGATCTCCTCGAGGGTTTCGATGCAGTCAGCCGAAAACCCTGGATTGACGATCGCGATCTGCTTCACGCCTTCCTTCGCCAGCCGCTCGACGGTCTTGTCTGTGTAGGGCTGGAGCCATTCCTGCGCGCCAAAGCGCGACTGAAATGTCGTCATCAGCTTCCTGTCGTCGAAGCCGAGCCGTTCGCGCAGAAGCCGCGTCGTTTTCTGGCAATGGCAATGATAGGGATCGCCGCGCTCGAAATAGGCTTTGGGAATGCCGTGATAGGAGGCGAGGATCACTTCCGGCTCGAAATCCAGCGTAGCAAGGTGACGCTCGATGGAGCGCGCAAGAGCCTCGATGTAGACCGGTTCGTCGTAATAGGGCGGCACGGAACGAACCGTAGGCATGTGCCGGATTTTCATCAGGGCGCGATAGAATTGGTCGTTTGCAGTGGCCGTCGTCGTCGCCGAAAATTGCGGATAGAGCGGAAACATCACGATGCGGTCGCAGCCCTGAGCGATCAGGGATTCCACGCCGCTCTTCATCGACGGGCTGCCATAGCGCATGCCCCATTCGACCACGAGGCGGGTGTCGGCCTTCAAGGCTTCGCTCAGGCGCTCGGCCTGGCCGCGCGTGATGGTGCGCAGCGGAGATTCGTCACGCTCCCTGTTCCAGATCTTTTCGTAGTTCTTGCCGGATTTCTGCGGACGTGTCGTGAGCACTGCGCCATAGAGGATCGGATACCAGATCGCCTTGTTGAGCTCGATCACGCGGGGATCGGAGAGAAATTCGCGCAGATAGCGCCACATCGACTTGTAGTCGGTGCCGTCCGGCGTGCCGAGGTTGGCGAGCAGGACGCCGATCTTTCCCGTGCGCACGACTGGGTGGCCGGTCGGAAGCGGGCCGATCGCTTTCGCCTGTTCGAGATCCAGCGTTGTGCCGATGTCCATGCCAGCCACTCCTTGCAGTTGGCGGGAAACTAGCCATCAGACCTTGCATTGCAAGGGGATCGCTTGACGCACCTTGCCGATCCGCGGATTTCAGCTCGCGTAATCGCGCTCGTCCGAGATGACCTTCCCGTCATTGGGAAGCGATCCCTGTTCGGCCAGATGAACCGAACCGCCGAGCTTGGTGATCTCGCGCAGCGACGTCTCGATCGCGCTGACGTCGGGAACGGAACCCGATGCGGGTTCGACATGCAGCGCCATTGCATCGCGCGCGCCGTCGCGCAGGACGACCAGCCGGGCTTTCTTTATATCGGCATGACGCTTGACCAGATCGGCAATCTGCTTCGGATCGACGAACATGCCCTTGACCTTGGTGCGTTGGTCGGCGCGGCCCATCCAGCCGGCGAGGCGCGTGCCGGTACGGCCGCAGGGCGACGGGTCAGGCAGGATCGCCGAGAGATCGCCGGTTCCAAGCCTCACCAGCGGGTAGGCGGGATTCAGGCTCGTGACGACGACCTCGCCCACTTCGCCGTCCGGCACGGGATCGCCGGTACCCGGCCTCACGATCTCCACGACGAGGTTCTCGCTGACGATCATGCCGGGATTGGGCGTGCCGTCAGGGCCGGCGCTTTCATAGGCGATCACGCCGAACTCGGCGGTCGCGTAGCATTGGAACACCGACACGCCGCGCGAGCGGTATTCCTCGCGCAGCGACGGAAACAGTGCACCGCCGGACACGAGGCCGAGCCTGATCGACGATACGTCCTTACCGGTCTCCTCGGCGCGGTCGAGTATCGCTTTTAGGAAGTCGGGAGTGCCGCAATAGACCTTGGGGCGCAGCGCTACGGCGGCGTCGACCTGCATATCGGTATTGCCCGTGCCCGCAGGAAACACCGTGCATCCCAGCGCGCGTGCGCCTTCGTCCATGATGAAACCCCCGGGCGTCATGTGATAGGCGAAGGCGTTGTGGACGATGTCGCCCCGCCTGACGCCCGCCGCAAAAAGCGCCCGGGCCGATTGGCCCGGATCGACCATAAGGCCCTGCGGTTCCCAGATCGGCCCGGGAGACAGGAAGACGCGACCGCCGGGAAGGTGGCTTGCGCTGGCAAACTCGCCGAAGGGCGGCCGCTGCGCCTGCATGTCCATGAGTTCGGTCTTGCGCAGGACCGGCAGGCGAGCGAGCGCAGCCCGGGAATTGATGCTTGCCGCATCCACATCCTTCAGCCAGCGACCAAGGCCCGGCACGTCCTGCCTGGCGAGGCTGAGAAAGGCAGGCAGGCGTCGAAAGAGATCACGCTCGCGCTCATCAGGTGAACGCTGCTCCAACTCGTCGAAGAACGCGGCCATCAGTCCTCCCTCAGCCTTCGGCTGTCGTTATGGTGCTTTATCGCAGGAGGCGTATCCAGCGCGCAAGGTTGACGAGCGTGATCAATGCGGCGGCGAGGTAGGTGAAGGCGGCCGCACGCAGCACGCTTTTTGCGGCAGGCATGTCGTCTTCCTGGAGATAGCCGCCGTCGCGCAGGATGGGCAGCGCCTTGCCGTAGCTCGCATCGATCTCGACGGGGAGGGTGACGAGCGTGAAGATGACGCGAACGGACAGAAGTGCGATGCCGACCGCGACGAGCGCTGCAAAGGCAAGCGGCGTTCGTGCAAGCGCGCCGAGGACCGGAGCCGCCACGAAAAAAACGCCCGCTGCCTTGTCCGTGAAGGTGGCTACCGTCGCCAGACGCTGGCGAAGCGCAAGCATGCGTTCGCTTCGCCCATGCTGGATGGCGTGCCCGACTTCATGTGCGGCGATGGCAACGGCGGCAATGGAGCGGCCATCATGGTGTGCCGGGAGAAGGCGCACCGTGCGGCTTTCCGGATCATAGTGGTCGCCGCTCTCGGTCGTTTCGACCGCAACGGTCTCAAGACCGAAACGGTCGAGCAGATGTCGCGCCAGTTCTCCGCCGGTGCCCTGAAGGTCCGGGCGCTCGACGCCATGGCGCGAAATCGCCATCCGCACCAGCGCCTGCGGAAGCAGGATGACGCCAAGAACGATGACGATCGCGAGGATAATCATCGCAAATGGCTTTTAGAGCTTCAAGCTGCGCCGCGACGAGCGAGCGAGAATTGCTGTCCCGAAGCACTGGTGCAGTTCAGGAGCGCCGGCGTTGCCATCAGGCAATTGACCTGAACCGTGCTCTGCCTGACCAGAGACCTCATGTTGATGGCGACGTTCGCTTGATCGCTCATCAGGTAGGTGCCTTCTGCTAGGCGATTGCCGGTGTCGGCAGCGACGGTCTCGAACGACCCTGCGGAGAAGCGCGACAGCGAGCTGCCGTCCGTGCTCATCCACTCGCCTTCCACACCGCCCGTCTGTGGCGCAACCGCGACCGGCCTGCCGCCGCCAGGTCCACCCATCGGAGGCTGACCGCCCATGCCCTGGCAACCTGCCAGCGCCATCGCGACAGCCATGACGGCGGTTGCGCGAAGTTTACCCGCATTCATCATGCCGATTGTCCTCTTCTCGGAACGACTGGTGATTCAATCGCCGTTTTCGGCGGCGAAAGCAAGGAGATGTGCCAAAGCGCCGGGGCGATAACGTCTATCTCACCAGAATGTTGCGGAACTGCCATGGGTCTTTTTCGTCGATATCTTCGGCGAAAAGTCCCGGTCGTCCGTCGAGCGGCGTCCAGTCGGTGTAGTAGCCCTTGACCGGTCCCAGATACGGCATTTGCACCTGAAGGCAACGGCGGTAGTCCATCTCGTCGGTCTCGACGATGCCCGCTTCGGGGTTCTCCAGCGCCCAGACCATTCCGGCGAGGACCGCGGACGTCACTTGCAGCCCGGTCGCGTTCTGGTGCGGCGCCAGTGCGCGCGCCTCTTCGAGCGAGAGCTGCGAGCCGTACCAATACGCATTCTTCTTGTGGCCGTAGAGCAGCACGCCGAGCTCATCTGCGCCGTCGATCAACTCGTCTTCGTCGAGCACGTGCTGGACAGACTGGGCCTTGCCCGCTGCGCCGAACATCTCGTGCATGGACAGGACCGCGTCGTTGCATGGATGATAGGCATAGTTGCAGGTCGGCCGGTACGTTGCCTCACCGTCCTTGTCGCGCACCGTGAAAAAGTCGCTGATCGAGATGGACTCGTTATGCGTCACGAGGAAGCCGTATTGCGGACCGGGCGTCGGACACCAGCTTCGCACGCGCGTGTTCGCGCCGGGCTGCTCCAGATAGATCGCCGACTTGTGGCCGTTCTTGAACTTTTTCGCGTTCTTGGGCATCCAGTTTTCGTGGGTTCCCCAGCCGAGTTCCGCCGGTTGCAGGCCTTCCGAAATGAAGCCTTCGACCGACCACGTGTTCCAGAAGGTGTCGAGCGGCTTGGGGTTGCGCGTGCGCTGCGTGTCGCGTTCGGCGATATGAATGCCTTTGACGCCCGCCTTCTTCATCAGCTTGGCCCAGCCTTCGCGATCGTCCTGACCCGGCTCGTCAAACTTCAGTTCGAGTTCGGTGGCCAGATCGACGAGTGCCTTCTTGACGAACCATGAGACCATGCCGGGGTTTGCACCGCAGCAGGATACGGCCGTCGTTCCGCCGGGATGAGCACGCTTTTCAGCGCGCACCGTCTCGCGCAACGCATAATTGGTGCGCGATGCGTTGTCGGCCTTGGTGTCGAAGTAGAAGCCGAGCCATGGCTCGACGACGGTGTCGATGTACAGCACGCCGAGCTTCCGGCAGAGCCTCATCATATCGAGCGAGCCGGTATCGACCGACAGGTTCACGCAGAAGCCCTGGCCTTCGCCTTCGGTCAGAAACGGCGTCAGAAGCTTCTTGTAGTTCTTCTCGGTGACATGCTCCTGCACGTAACGGATGCCGCGCTCGTCGAGTAGCGCGCGATCCTCGTCGCGGGGGTCGATCACGACCATGCGCGATTTGTCGTAGCGGAAGTGGCGTTCGATGAGTGGCAGCGTTCCCCGACCGATCGACCCAAAACCGACCATGATGATCGGGCCGGTTATTTCGCCATATATGGTCGGGTTGGTTTCTGCCATTTTTCAGAACTCCTGATTTTGTTGCGCAATGCCTCGGCTCAAACCACAGAACGATGTCACAATAAAGCGAAAAGCCCTAGTTCGTTGTCGACGCCAGTGCCCGCAGGCGTTCGGCAAGCCCGTCACGATCAGCGACCAGTCCCTTGTAGGCAAGTTGGTTGTGGTCAAGCAGGTCCAACTGGTCCGCGAATGAGTGGGCCAGTTTGGTTCCATCCGGATGCGAGGCGAGCCGGCGCATCGGATCGACAAAAATGCGGATCGTGAACAGGATGTCGCCTGATACGGGCAGCTTGCGCAGGGTCTGTCGCTCCACCCGAATGAAAGCTGCCGCGACGGGATCCTCGGTTGGAAACCACAGGGGTCTCTCTGTGCCCCGGACGTTGCGCTGCGTGTTCGTCAGGGGGTGATAGAGATCGGGACCGGCCTGAAGCGACCAGTTAAACCGCTGGACGGCCTGCCCTTGCAGATTGTCGAACATCCGCTCGATCAGACCGGCAGCGCGGGTGCCGCGTCCGAAATCGGGAACCGGCTCGTGGATATCGGCGAGCGGGCGGCCGAATTTCTCGCGCAGGTCCCAGGATGAGGGGAAGCAAAGCGATGCAGCCGCCAGTCTCCAGCCGTTCTCACCACGGCGCATGAGCACGAGGTCCTCCTGTACCAGCCGCGACGCGGTGACGAGAGGAGAAATTGTCGGAACGTTTTCCACGCGGATCGTGCGGTCGGCCGTGACAATGCGCAGTCCATTGCCCTCGCGAACATAGGTGTCCGGAAACCGTTGCGGCAGATGCTCGGCCAGCATTTGAAGCACTTCGGCTTGCGCGTCATGCGTATCGTTTTCCGCGACAAACACGTTCTCCGGTATTGTCGCGTAGAGCCTATCCTTCTCCGCAAGGTAAGCTCCAAGCAGATCGTCCACCTCGATCCAGTCGGGAAGGGCGAGGGGTTTCAGCCCGATTGTGAACGGTGCCGACGAGCCATCATATGGGGTGTGCTTGAGCCTCATGGTTGTAACGAACTTGCCAGGCGTGCTGGGATCAGGCCGCGCAGCGAATTGCCGACGAAGAGCGCTTCTGCGCCAGTGAGGTCGGAAACGGTCAACACGCGCTCTTCTGCGAATCCGGATGCGATCATCTCCGCGCGCAACACGCCGGCGAGAAGGCCGCTCGACAGCGGCGGGGTGTAGAGTTTGCCGTCGTCCAGCACGGCGAAGATGGTGGTGATGGTGCCCTCGCAAATCTCGTCGCGTTCGTTGCGCAAAAGCACTTCGTCGGCATCATGGATTGGAAACTCGCCACGCGCGGTTTCGTAGACTGCACGGCGGGAGGTCTTGTGGCGCAGGAGTCCGTCTGACGATGCGAGGCGCGTATCTGCGATTCTCACGGTCCAGACGGCATCGGCGGCCAATTTCGTATAGGCCCATGTTTCCAGACTGGTCGTGCCGTCATGCTGCAAGGTGAGGCGTACCCGACGCATCCCGGCGGTGCCGTCGAGCGGTGCAAGCGTGGCGTCTACGTCATCCTCGCGGCAGGCGAAACCGAGTTCGCGCGCGGAGGCTCTCAGCCTCGCCAGATGCAAGTCGCGACGGATCAGCCCGACGTCCGGCTCCCATCGCATCGTCTCGATCAGGTGAAAGCCGGAGCCTCGCCTGTCGCGAAGCGGCCCTTCAGCAGACATTCCTCATATTCTCCCTCAGCGGTGGAATCGAACACCACACCGCCGCCGATATTGTAGACGGCTTCGCCGTCGGGAAAGAGCGAGATCGTGCGGATCGCCACGCTGAAACGCATTTCACCCGTCGGGGCTATCCATCCGATCGCTCCGCAATAGACGTCGCGCGGCTTGTCCTCCAACGCGCGCAGGATTTTCATCACGCTGATTTTCGGTGCGCCGGTGATGGAACCGCATGGAAACAGCCCAGCCAGGATGTCCCGGAACGTCAGCCCCTCGATGAGGCGCGCGCGGACCCGGCTCACCATCTGGTGCACGGTCGGATAGCTCTCGACGCGGAAGAGTTCGGGCACGTCGAGCGTACCGACCTCGCTGATGCGCGAGATGTCATTGCGCAGCAGGTCCACGATCATCCGGTTCTCGGCCTGGTTTTTCGGGTCGTTGCCGAGAAAGGTCTTCAGCGCCTCGTCTTCCTGCGGGGTCTTGCCGCGTGGCGCGGTGCCCTTCATCGGAAGCGTCTCTATCCAGCGGTCGCGCGCGACCTGAAAGAACAGCTCCGGCGAACGCGAGACGACGATCGGCCCGTCGAGGTCGATGAAGGATGCGTACCGCACCGGCTGGCGCTGCCTCAGCGCATTGAAGACCGCGAAGGGATCGCCGCCCCAGCGCGCTTCTACCGGAAAGGTCAGGTTGCCCTGATAACAGTCGCCCTCGCGCAGATGACGATGCAGCCGCTCGAATTTTTCCGCGTAATGATCCGGTCCCCAGGTCGCCCTTGGCTCGACCAGAAAGGAATTGGTTTGCTCGTTGGCCCTGTCCCTGTCGAGCGTGCTCGTGTCGGCCGGTCCATCGAACACGCCGAAGCAGAGCAGCGGCGCGCGCCGGTTGGTCGGTAGGAGTGCTTTCAGTGCCGGGTCGAGCAAATAGCCGGCTTCATAGGAGATGTAGCCTGCCAGCCACTTGCCGTCCGCGCGCGCCTGCTCCACGCGATCGAGCGCGGGCAGAAAATCTTCAGCCGCCCACGCGACGATCATCGCGCCGGGATCGCTGAACAGCGTCTCCTGACCGTTCAGGTCATTGCGAAAATAAGCGCGCTTCGGCCGCGTAGCCATTCGGATTTACCAGTCGACCAGACCGCAGATCAGCTCTTGTCCAGCGCTTCCAGCTCGTCGATCAGATTTTCGATGACCGAGAGCCCCTTGTCCCAGAAGGCCGGATCCGACGCGTCGAGCCCGAAGGGCGCCAGCAACTCGGAATGGTGCTTGGTGCCGCCGGCCCTGAGCATCTCGAAATACTTCTCCTGAAAGCCGCTCTCCGCGTTCTGATAGACCGCATAGAGCGAGTTCACGAGGCAGTCGCCGAACGCATAGGCGTAGACATAGAAGGGCGAATGGATGAAGTGCGGGATGTAGCTCCAGAAGGTCTCGTACCCTTCGCGGATGCGGATCGCAGGTCCGAGGCTTTCGCCCTGTACGCTCAGCCAGAGTTCGCCGATGCGATCGGCCGTCAATTCGCCCTCGCGCCGTTCCGTGTGGATCTTGCGCTCGAATTCGTAGAACGCGATCTGGCGCACGACCGTGTTGATCATGTCCTCGACCTTCTGGGCCAGCATCGCCTTGCGTTCGCGGCGATCCTTCGTGCGGTCGAGCAGCGAGCGGAAGGTCAGCATCTCGCCAAACACGGAGGCGGTCTCGGCCAGGGTGAGCGGCGTCGAGGCCATCAGCGCGCCTTGCGGTGCGGCGAGGACCTGGTGCACGCCGTGACCGAGCTCGTGCGCGAGCGTCATCACGTCGCGCGGCTTGCCCATATAGTTGAGCAGGACGTAAGGATGCGCTGACGGAACGGTCGGGTGCGCGAAGGCGCCCGGCGACTTGCCGGGACGAACCGGCGCGTCGATCCAGTTCTTGTCGAAGAAGCCGCGCGCGATCTCGGCCATCTTCGGATCGAAGAGCTGATAGGCCGACAGCACGGTGTTGCGGGCCTCGTCCCAGCCGATCGTCGCCTTGGGCGTCTCGGGCAGGGGGGCGTTGCGGTCCCAGTGGTTCATCTGGTCCATGCCGAGCCACTTCGCCTTCATCGCGTAGTAGCGGTGAGACAGGCGCGGATAGGCATTGCGGACCGCCTCGGCCAGCGCATCGACAACCTCGCGCTCGACGCGGTTTGCGAGATGCCGGGAATCCGCGATGTCTTCGAAGCCGCGCCAGCGGTCGGAAATTTCCTTGTCCTTGGCGAGCGTGTTGGTGATGAGCGTGAAGGTGCGAATGTTGTCGCGGAAGGTCGCGGCGAGCGCTTCGGACGCCATCTGCCGCACCTTGCCGTCCGGGTCCTGCAGCTTGTTGAGGGTCGGTTCCAGCGCAAGCAGTTCGCCGCCCACGTTGAAGCGCAGCGCCGTCATCGTCTCGTCGAAGAGCCGATTCCAGGAGCCACGGCCCGTAATCGACTTCTCGTGGAAAAGCTGCTCGATGCGGTCCTCGAGCTGATAGGGCTTGTCCTTGCGCAGATCGAGCACCCATGGCCGGTAGTGGCCGAAGGCTGCGTCCTGATCGAGCGCAGAGCCGATGAGATCGTCGTCGATCAGGTTGAGTTCGAGCGTGAAGAACAGGAGCTTGGCGCTGGCATCGGTCAGCTTTTCCTGCACGTCGCCATAAAGTTTCGCCCGCTTCGGATCGGACGTGTCACCCGCATAGAGAAGCCCCGCATAAGAGCCGATCCGGCCCATGAGGTCTTCAAGCGCCTCATAGTCCTGAACCGCTTTGCCGAGGCCGCTCGCAGGCCCCTTCGAAGCTTCGTCAGCCAGCGTACCCTTCCAGCGGTCTTCGAACGCAGCCGCGTCCTTCGCTACGCTCAAGAGGTCGCGCTTCAGTTCGGGCGCATCCATGCCCGAGTAGAGATCGGCCAGGTTCCACTCCGGCAGATCGGTGAGCGCCTGCGCGCCTTCCGTCATCGCGTAAAGCGGCCGTGGGGTGGGGGCTCGATCGAGGTGAGACGTCATCCAGCAGGCTCTTATCATTCGGTTTTTGGCAAATCCGGCAAGGAATCGTTCACCTGATTTCTTGAACGCTTGTTTATGCCGCTGTGCCAAGTTGATCCAATACATATACGTTCAGCGTAGCGATATTCTGCGAAAGTTCCATGGCCCGTTCCGTACTCATTGTCGACGATGATCCCGTCCAGCGCCGCATCGTCGAAGCGGCTGTTTCCAAATTTGGTTACGAAGCCATTGCCGTCGATGGCGGTGAGGCCGCCCTGACGGCCATGGACGGACCGCGTGGCCGCGACGTCGGCGTCGTCATCCTCGATCTGGTCATGCCTGGTGTGGACGGCCTCGAAGTCCTCAAGCGCATGCGCGAACGCGAGATCGGCATCCCGGTCATCGTTCAGACCGCCAAGGGCAGCATCGACACCGCCGTTTCGGCGATGCGCGCGGGGGCGTTCGACTTCGTGGTCAAGCCCGCCTCGCCGGATCGCCTGCAGGTCGCGCTCGCCAATGCGATGAAGGTGGAGGCCTTCGAGGGCGAAGCCAAGCGCACCCGCAAGGGTGCGGCCGGCGCGCTGAGCTTCAAGGACCTTGTCACGGGCAGCCCGAGGATGGAGCGCGTCATCGGGCTCGCAAAGAAAGCCGCCGCATCGAACATCCCGATTCTGATCGAAGGCGAATCGGGTGTCGGCAAGGAACTCGTCGCGCGCGCGATCCAGGGATCGAGCGACCGCAAGGGTAAGCCGTTCGTGACCGTCAACTGCGGTGCGATCCCGGACAATCTGGTCGAGAGCATCCTGTTCGGCCACGAGAAGGGCTCGTTTACCGGCGCGACCGAGAAGCATGCCGGCAAATTCGTCGAGGCGAACGGCGGCACGCTGTTCCTCGATGAAATCGGCGACCTGCCGCTCGACGTCCAGGTGAAGCTGCTGCGGGCAGTGCAGGAAGGCGAGATCGATGCCGTCGGCGCGCGTTCGACCGTGAAGGTCGACATCCGCCTGATATCGGCAACCCATCGCGACCTGCTGCAAAGGGTCAAGGATGGCGAGTTCCGCGAGGACCTTTTCTACCGGCTCAACGTCTTTCCGATCCACGTGCCGCCATTGCGCGACCGCCGCGAAGACGTTCCCATGCTGGTCCAGCATTTCATGGCGAAGGTAGGCCCCGCCGAATCACGTGCCAGGATTTCGGGGATATCCGCCTCCGCGATGGCGATGCTGAAGGCCTATGACTGGCCCGGCAACATCCGCCAGCTCGAAAACGCGATCTTCCGCGCCGTCGTGCTGTGCGAGGGGCCTGTCCTGACCGCCGACGAATTTCCGCAGATCAAGGCGCAGGTCGATGGGATCGATACCGCTGCGCTCGCCAGCGCCGAGGAGGAGGTCGTCTCCACGGGCGAAACGGAGCACGCTTCCGCAGTGCCGGTGATCGGAGATCGGGCCGAATCAGCGGACCCTGCTGCTCCGACCGATCATTTCGGGCTGCTGCGCGCGCTGGACGAGCGCGGAAACGTCAGGCCCCTTGCGGACCTTGAAAACGAGATGATCAAGCTCGCCATCGACCGCTACAACGGCCAGATGAGCGAGGTTGCCCGCCGTCTCGGCATCGGAAGATCCACGCTTTATCGCAAATTGAAGGAGATGGGCATCGATCCGGACGCTGGCCGTTCCGATCGTCTGGCATCTTGACGAGGCACCCCAAACCACTGTTATGAATTGATTTACCCTGTGCAGGCTTGTGGACAAGCGCCACGATGTCGCCACGGTCTTATCGCATTCGTGCTTCAATAAGCGGGGATTAACCATTAGGAATAATACTCGGGTCACGATCATGCCCGAGATTCCGTTCCGGGGACCAATCAACAGCCGATAAGGCGTCGCGTTTTGAGCATTCTAGACCGAACTGACACATTGCGCCGGTTTGAGGGGAATTCCTTGCTGAAATTGCTGGGTTGCCTCGCTGTCGCACTCTTCGTTTCGATCTCCGCTGCGGTCCCGGCCAAGGCCGAAACCCGCTCGTTGAAGCTCTATTTCATCCATACGAAAGAGCGAGCCGAGATCACCTACAAGCGCAATGGCCGCTACGATCAGCGCGGCCTTGACCAGATCAACCGCTTCCTGCGCGACTGGCGTCGCAACGAACCTGCGAAGATGGACCCCCGTCTTCTCGATCTCGTGTGGAGCGTCTACAAGTCGGTCGGCGCCCGCGATTACATTCATGTCGTGTCCGCCTACCGGTCGCCCGCGACCAACAAGGCGCTGCGCGGCCGCTCATCGGGTGTCGCCGAGAAAAGCCAGCACATGCTCGGCAAGGCGATGGATTTCTATATCCCGGGCGTGAAGCTCTCGACGCTGCGCGCGGCAGCCTTCAAGGCCGAAGGCGGCGGCGTCGGCTACTACCCCAAATCCGGGTCGCCCTTCGTCCATCTGGATGTCGGCAACGTCCGTTCCTGGCCGCGCATGAGCCGCCCGGAACTGATGGCGCTCTTCCCCGATGGCAAGACGATCCACGTTCCGACGGACGGCAAGCCGCTGCCCGGCTTCAATCAGGCGCTGGCAGCCTACGAATCGCGCAAGCGCAGCGGTGGCGACATCCAGGTCGCAAGTGCCAACTCACGCTCCGGCTCCGGTCGCGGCCTTCTCGCCACGCTCTTCGGTGGAGGCGGCGGTGCCGATGACGAAGAGGATTCGTCGCCCGCAATGGCCGCGGCGCCCTCGCGTGCACCGACGCCGGCCGCGGCAGTTCCGCAGCAGCCGGCAGCCCAGCCCGAACCGCAGGCGGAAACGCCCGAGACGATCATCGCCTCCTTGCCCGCACGCAGCGTGCCGCTGCCTGGCGCCGCGCCCCGTCCGATGATCGATGTCGGCGCGACAGCATCCGCTCCGCTGATCGCCGGCCTGCCGGCGGCGCAGGTTCCGCCAACCGCCGATCCACTTGCAGTGGAAGCCGAGACCGAGGTTGCGCTCAACATTCCGCTTCCGACGCGCCGCCCGAACTATACCGCTGAGCCGATGCAGGTTGCCGCGGCCGAACAGCCCGATCTGCCGATCTCCGCGATCGCACCGGAGCGCCGTCGCGCCGGATCGGACGCGATTTCCGACATGCTGGCCATGACTGCCAGCGAGGCGCGCGCCGACGTGGTGATCAATGCGCCCGTTCCGGGGCTCCGTCCCAGCGAAGGCCTGGACGTCAATGACGGCATGCAGGTCGCGTCCGTCTCGCCGTCCGAGGAAACCTCGGGCGATGTGTTCGTACTGGCATCGCTTCCGACGACGACGGCTGCGTCCCGTGAAGAGGTGACTGCGGTTGTCCCCGCGGAGCGTCCGAGTGCAAGCTCGACGCAGCCGGCCAGGGATGGTCGCATGGCCTCGCTCAGCGCTTCGCCGCGTGTGGCGGTCATCGGCCGCGAAGCCGGAGCGGATGCCGCGTCGGCGCTCGAATCGGGTGTGCGCACCACGGCGAAGTCGGGCAAGCCCCGTGCAGACGAAGCCCGCCGCGATCCCAAGTCCGTTCTCGTTCCGGTCGAGCACGATCTCACTCGCTGGGCTTTCAAGCGTGAAGTCACCGTCGAGACGGCTGGCGGCACGAAGCAGCCTGCCGAGGCGTTCGACATGGTCCGCACAGCGCCGCAGGCGGTCTACACCGCAGGCTTCCAGCAAGGCGCACCGACTGCCAGCGCCGACCGCTTCAGCGGCAAGGCCGTCACCTTCATGTCGGTCGCAAAGTTCGCCACCAACTGACGCCAATTCGCCGGGCGAAAGCGCCCGGTCCATGAGACGAAAACGCCGGCTCCGATAATATCGGGCCGGCGTTTTGCGTTTCTGCGGCAGCTTGGGTTTTATGCGCGCGTGAGTCCCGCCGCCTCGCGTGCCAGCGCTTCGATCTCGTCCCATTTGCCGGCTGCGACGAGGGCGTCGGGGGCGATCCAGGAGCCGCCGACGCAGATGACGTTGGGCAGCGACAGGTAGTCGTCCGCGTTCTTCGCACCGATGCCGCCCGTCGGGCAGAAGCGGACGCCGGCCAGCGGCGAGGACAGGGCCTTGAGGAAGGCCGCGCCGCCGGCCTGTTCTGCGGGAAAGAATTTCAGCAGCGAATAGCCGGCATCGCCTGCGGCCATGATCTCGCCGGGCGTGATAGCGCCCGGGAGAAGCGGGATTGGGCTCGCCGCCGCAGCGTCGATCAGGGCAGGGGTCAGGCCGGGGCTGACGATGAAGCGCGCGCCGGCGGCGACAGCCTGGCTGAACTGTTCCGGGTTGAGGATGGTGCCCGCGCCGACGATCGCTTCGGGCACGGCATCGGACGCCGCCCTGATCGCATCGAGCGCGACCGGGGTGCGCAGCGTGATCTCGATCGCCGGCAGTCCGCCGCGGGCAAGTGCGCGCGCAAGCGGAACGGCGTCCTCCAGGCGATCGATCTTGAGGACCGGGATGACCGGCTGGCCCGTCATCACGGGCAAAAGCTGCTCGGTTTTCTGTCCGGCTGATCGCATCGGGAAGCTCCTGTCTAAATCGATTTAGGATCGCCCGCATCTACCAGAGGCGGGCAATCCTGTCCACGTTGCTTACCGTGTGCTTGCCTTGTGGGTCAAACGCTTGCGACCCGTGCGCAACCGCCGAAAGACACGCGTTATCCAGCCGGGCATCGACGGTACCCAACGCTCATCTGAAAGGGCCGCACGGGTCGCCTGGCCGACAATGCCATCGACAACGAGGCCCTTGTCGCGCTGGTAGTCACGTACGGCTCGCTCGGTCTGCGCTCCGAAGATGCCGTCGATGGCCAACACGATTCCGCGTTCTGCGAGCGCGGTCTGGACGAAGACGACGTCCTTGCCGCGTGCGCCACGCCGGAGCAAAGCGGTCTTCTGTGCCGGTTCCTGCATCTTTTCGTAGCGGGCATAAGCTCGCGCGAGTTTCGTGTCGTATTCGTTGCGGCGATAGCCGGGGCCATTGTAGCCGCGGGCGAAGCTTGCCCAATCCCGGTTGCGCAAGGCGTCGGCAAGGCCGGCTTTTACGATATAGCGGGTCATCAGGCGCAACTGCCCGCCGACGCCGCTGCGTGCCTGGGCAACCAACGCCTCGACGGTCGCAAAGCCGAGCCACGCCCAGTGCGCACCCATCACCTGGCCGATGCCCCATGATACGGATTCGTAGGCCGCCGCGCGGTCGATCGCGGCGGCGCGTTCGAGCAGTTTCCAGCGTGATGCTTGCGAGGCGGGGTTCGCGATCGCGCCCGCAGTCGGCGATGCAAGCCCTTCCGCGCGGGCGCGATCGCGTTTCGTTCCTGTCAGCCGGCGGTCGAAATAATGGCCTTCGAAGCGGATGAGCGGCTCCACCCGCCCGCCGATCATGGCATGCGTGCGCAGCCCGCTCTCGATATGCGCCACCGCCGCCAGCGCTGCAGTCTCTATGCCGATCTCGCGCGCTGCCGTCTCGATTTCCTTCAATGTCGTCGTGTCGAACATGCTCTCAGCCTCCGTTGCGTTCGGCGACATTCTCCACGCGCTGGCGAGGGGGGTGGATAAGTTCGTTGCAAATTGCTTTTCGGCGTCATCTTGAATCGGCCGCGCTGCGGCGCTAGGCAACGCCGCATGATCGAAAATTCCAACCCGTCCTTCCTCGTCGCGGCGCTCTATCGCTTCGCCTCGCTACCCCAATGGCGCGAGATGCGCGCGCCGTTGACCGCTTTTTGCAGCGCGCGGGATATCAAGGGCACCCTGCTTCTGGCGCATGAGGGGATCAACGGGACCGTCGCGGGCGCGCCTGCGGCGATCCGCGAACTGATCGCGCATCTCGATGCGATGCCGGAACTGGCGGGCATCGACGTGAAATACAGCGAGGCAGCGGACATGCCTTTCCACCGCATGAAGGTGCGGCTGAAGAAGGAGATCGTGACGATGGGCGTGGAGGGTCTCGACCCGTCGCGCGACGCGGGCGCGTATGTCGAGGCCGGAGACTGGAACGCCCTCGTTTCCGATCCGGCCACGATCGTCATCGACACGCGCAATGGCTACGAGGTCGCGCTCGGGACCTTCAAGGGGGCGCTCGATCCGGCGACGTCGAGCTTCAGCGAGTTTCCCGGCTGGGCACAGGCACACCGCGACGAACTGGCCGGGCGCAAGGTGGCGATGTTCTGCACCGGCGGCATACGCTGCGAGAAAGCGACCGCCTATGTGCGCTCGCTCGGCATCGAGGAGGTGTTCCACCTCAAGGGCGGCATCCTCAAATATCTGGAAGAGGTTCCGCAAGATCAGAGCCTGTGGGAGGGCGAGTGCTTCGTCTTCGACGAGCGCGTGTCGGTGACGCACGGCCTGCGTCAGGGCGAGGCGGAACTGTGTCGCGCATGCCGCCACCCCCTGACGGCTGAGGAAAAACTGTCACCGCACTTTGTCGAGGGCATTTCGTGCCATCGCTGCCACGACAGCCGCAGCGATGCCGACCGCGAGCGCTATGCCGAACGCCAGCGGCAGGTCGAACTGGCCGAAAAGCATGGCCGGGCCCCGCATATCGGCGGCTGATCCGTGGATTTTGCCTGGCGACATTGCAATGGACACACGGCCCGCCTACCTCTGACGAACCATTCGCGCCGTCCGGCGTTGCATGGACGTCAAAACTTATGGAGGCGAGGATGTTTGATCCCAAGAAGCTGCTGGACGATCTGCTGGGCTCGAAAGTGCCGGGCACGCAGGGCACGGTGAAGGATAAGGCCGGGCAGGCGGTCCAGATGGCAAAGGACAATCCGCTCGCCGCCGGCGCGCTTGCCGCGGTTCTGCTTGGCACCGGCACGGGCCGGGCAGTGACCGGCTCGGCGCTGAAGCTGGGCGGCATGGCCGCCGTTGCCGGTCTCGCCTACAAGGCCTATCAGAATTACCAGGCCGGCAAGGAGCCGGGAGCCGCGCAGCCCGGTACGCCCGCCGAGCAGGAGCAGGTGCTGTTGCCGCCGCCCACCGATACCCCTTTCCACCCGTCTCAGGCGCCCCAGGGCGAGGCCGAGTTTGCTCTCGTCATCGTCCGGGCCATGATCGCGGCGGCACGCGCCGATGGCCATATCGACGACGCCGAGCGCAGCAAGATCGCCGACAAGCTGAAGCTGGCTGGCGTGGGCGCGGAAGCCGAGCAGTTCATGATCGCCGAACTGGAGCGTCCGGTGGATCTGGATTCGCTGGTCAGTGCCGCGCAGACCGACGCTCAGAAGGCGGAACTCTACACCGCATCGCGGATTGCCATCGAGCCCAAGACCCGCGCCGAGCGCGGCTATCTCGACATGCTCGCCGGTCGTCTTGAACTGCCTGACCCGCTGGTGGATCACATCGAAGCGACGGTGTCCGAGGCGAAGACCGAACAGACCAGTTCGGTCTGGTAGCAGTCATGCTTCCTTCGGGCTGATCAGGGCGCGCAGAATTCCTGTCAGGTCCTGCTCGAGTTCGTCATCGCCCTGCTGGGCGAGAAGTTTCAAACGCTGCGACAGAAGCAGGTCCGAAAGCCCGTGGACGACCGACCATATCGCCGCGACCTGCTGGCGTCCCTTTCGGGATGACAGCGGGTCGTCGCCGTGGAAAGCCGCGACGCTGTCGACGAGCTGATCGAAGGCGGCGGATGCCGCCTTTTCCAATGCCGGATTGCCGTAGTCCGGCTTGCGCGAGGAAAACATCAGTCCGAAGAGCGCGGGATTGGCGCGTGCGAATGCCACGTAGCCCAGACCCGCCGCGACCATGCGGCCTTCCGGCGTCTGATCTGGCGAGGCATCCATCCGTGCCTCGATTGCGGCATGAAACCTCTGATAACCTTCCCCTGCCAAAGCCGAGAGAAGCCCGGTGGTGTCGCCGAAGTGATGTGCGGGTGCAGCGTGCGATACACCGGCGCGCTTGGCACACCCGCGCAGTGTAAAACCCTCGGGACCCTTTTCCGCCAGTTCGTCTTCCGCCGCCTTGAGAAGCGCGCGGCGTAAATCGCCGTGATGGTAGGTCTCGCGAGCCTTCAGGTCATCGGTCATGCGGTCCAGCCCCTGCATCGTTCATAAATGCCATGCCCCATCCGCCTCGAGAGGGCAATCTTTCCATCGGAAAAATCAATCTTGACATAGGAAAGATTTATGATGATCTTGTTGCGTCAAGAACGGAGCAAGACGATGAATCCCGACACGATCTTCGGCCTGAGCGGTCCTGTCGCCATTGTGGGCTGGCTGGCGCTGATCGCGAGTCCATGGCTGCCGACGGTTGCCGAAAGGGTTGCCGGTCTCGTCATTCCCGCCCTCCTGTCGGTCGCCTATACCGGCTTGATCCTCGCGTTCTGGAGCAGCGCCCAGGGCGGATTCGACACGCTCGACAATGTCGCCTTGCTTTTCGAGAGTCGCGAAATGCTGCTCGCGGGTTGGCTGCACTACCTCGCCTTCGATCTCTTTGTGGGTGCATGGATCGTGCGGACCGCACGGGCCGACGGCATTTCTTTCTGGTTCGTCCTGCCGTGCCTGCCGCTTACGTTCCTGTTCGGCCCGGTGGGATATCTGGCTTTCGTCTCGTTGCGCATGGTGCTGCCCACCCGTCGTCAGGCAGTCGCGTCGTAAGCAGGAGGAGGACATGAGCATGACCGTGGCGACGATCGATCAAACACTCGTCGAGACGGTTGAGCGGCGTTGGTCGCTGGAAGCCCTTACGCGTCACGAACCGGCTCTCGCTTCGGTCGGCCTTCTCATGCTGGCTATCATGCCGCCGACATTATTTGCCATGCTGGTGGACGCACGCACAATCCAGGGCGTGAATGTCTGGATGAAGCCGTTCAAGTTCGAGATGGCGCTCGCAGTCTACGTGCTGACGCTCGTCTTCTTCGCGCGCTATCTGTCGGAGGGTGTTCGGCAGCGTCGTTGGTACCGCGTCTATATCGGCGCCGTCATAGCCGCGATCGTTCTGGAGGTCGTCTGGATCGGCGGTGCGGCCGCGATCGGCACGTCCTCACATTTCAACCGGACGCCGATCGGAGACATCATCTACTCCGCCATGGGTGCGGCCGCAGTGTTGCTGACATCCGCCTCCGCCGTCTTCGCCTGGCAGATAGCCCGCAATCGTCAGACGACTCTCGCGCCTGCGCTGAAGGAGAGCGTCGTGATCGGTCTCGCTCTGGTGCTGCCATTCACGCTGTTGACCGCAGGCACGATGAGTTCGATGAGCTCGCATTTTGTCGGCGGGTCAGGAGCGGGCGTCGGCGGGTTCCCGCTCATGGGATGGGCGCGCGATCGCGGCGATCTGCGCGTCTCGCACTTCTTCGCCACTCACGCGATGCACTTCGTCCCGGCATTCGGGTTGTTGTCCGTCGCAATGTTCGGCGGCGATGAGCGCCGCCCTGTGAGACTGTTCGCTCTGGCTTTCGTCATCCTGGTCGGTTTTACATTCATGCAGGCGCTGGCCGGGAATCCGTTCCTGCCGTCGATCGGGGGATGAGTTTGTCGTTAACCAATGGTTAAGACATCGGGTTCACTCTGGTGTCAGTCGGATCGGCTTCTCCTCCTCCCAAGCGCGATTCAGATCAAAGGGCGGTCTCCCATGGCCGCCCTTTCTTTGGCGGCGAATGACCGCTTTGCCTTGCCATCCCGTCTCCCATCTGCAAATCAACATGCTGCAAAGAGGGAGGTACGTTAATGGCTGAAGGACAGATCGCACTCGTAACCGGTGCAGGAAGCGGTATCGGCAAGGCAGTCGCAACCGCGCTCGTGCAGGATGGCTGGCACACCGTTTTCACCGGCCGCAGGCTCGACAAGCTCGAAGAAGCAGCATCCGCAGCGATTTCTTCCGGCTCGGGAAAAGCGCTGCCGATCGCTTGCGACGTTTCCAAATCCGACGAGGTTGATCGTCTTTTCCAGCGCATCAAGTCGGAGTTCGGACGGCTCGATCTTCTCTTCAACAATGCCGGCATGGGCTACAAATCCACCACGATCGACGAGATTCCGGTCGAGGTCTGGCACGACGTGGTCGGTGTCAATCTGACCGGCTCCTTCCTGTGCGCGCGTGGCGCATTTTCCATGATGCGCCACCAGGCGCCCATGGGGGGCAGGATCATCAACAACGGTTCGATCTCCGCCTATGCGCCGCGCCCGGGCTCGGTGCCCTACACGGTGACGAAGCACGCGATCACCGGCCTGACGAAGACGCTCGCGCTCGACGGGCGTCCGTTCGACATCGCCTGCGGCCAGATCGATATCGGCAATGCGCTGACCGAGATGGCCGCGCCGATGACGAAGGGCGTTCCGCAAGCGAATGGCGACATCGCCGTTGAAGCGGTGATGGACGTGGGGCGCGTTTCCGACGCGGTGCGCCATATGGCGAGCCTGCCGCTCGACGCCAATGTTCTGTTCATGACGGTCATGGCGACCAAGATGCCGTTCGTCGGTCGCGGATGATTGTTATCGGGCGGATCGGCGGGAGCCGAACATCTCGGAACCCGTCGATCTGCCGGATTACCCCTGCACCGCGTTACCCGGCAGATAGAACGTGATCGGGCGAATTTCGTAGACTGCGGAGGTGTTCACGCGCCGCAGGTCGCGCGCTGACTCGATCGCCTCCTCGAGAGACGCGCATTCGAGCACATAGAGGCCGAGGAGCTGTTCCTTGGTTTCGGCGAACGGACCGTCGATGACCATCGCGTCGGCGGACCCGCGCAAGGTGACTGCCTTGCCCGTGAAATCGAGCCGTGCCGCAGGACCGAGCGTTCCCTTCTCGTTGATCCGCTCATGGGCCTCCATCAAGCGGTCCATCAGCACATTGTCCTGCTGTGGCGTCATGGCGGTGATGGCACTTTCCTCATGATAGGCGAGTATGGCGTAGAGCATCGGACGTCTCTCATCGTTGGGTTTGCTGCGGGGCTGCGAGTGTCCTCTTATTTCACCAGAAAGGCATGCATGCGCTCCAGCGCCCGCAGAATGTTCTCTTCCGAATTCGCGTAGGACAGACGCAGGTAGCCCTCTCCGAGGACACCGAAGTCCGGGCCGCTGATCAGGGCAACGCCGGTTTCGTCGAGCAGCGCATTGGCCAGTTTCTTTGCCGGCCATCCCGTTCCAGACACGTTGGGGAATGCGTAGAACGCACCCTTCGGCGTGATGCATGAAACGCCGGGCAGGCCGTTCAATCCCTCGACGACGATCTTCCGGCGACGATCGAACGCCTTCATCATCGTCGCGACCTCGTCTTGCGGGCCGTCGATCGCGGCGATGCCCGCGAACTGGCTCGGCGCATTGACGCACGACCAGCAATTGACGGCGAGCTTTCTGACCTTGTCGTAGAGATATCCGCTTTCCGCCGAATTCGGCCAGATCGACCAGCCCATGCGCCAGCCGGTCATCGCCCAGGTCTTCGACCATCCGTTGAGCACGATCAGCCGGTCGCGGATTTCGGGGAACCGGAGCAGCGAGGTGTGCTCCTCCCCGTCATAGGTCATGACGTCGTAGATCTCGTCGGACATGATCGCAACATGGGGGTGCCGCTCCAGACCCTTCACGAGTTTCTCGATCTCGGCGCGCGGCGTGACGCCGCCTGTCGGGTTCGCAGGCGAATTCAGGATTAGCAGGCGCGTCGCCGGCGTGATGAGCGAAAGCGTCTCGTCGGCAGAGAACGCGAAGCCGTTCTCCTCGCGGATCGGAACGGGCACAGGCCGCGCGCCGGTGAATTCGATCATCGAGCGATAGATTGGAAAGCCCGGATCGGGATAGAGGATGTCAACGCCCGGGGCGCCGAACATGAGGATCGCGGCGAACATGGTCGGTTTTCCGCCCGGCATGATCATCACGGTTTCGGGGGAAACCTCGATGCCTGTCGTGGTGAGCGTCCGGCGCGCGACCGCCTCGCGGGTGGCAAGCAGGCCCGTGGCGGGCGTGTAGCCGTGATGGCCATCGCGCAGCGCCTTGATCGCCGCCTCGACGATGTGGTCGGGCGTGCGGAAGTCCGGCTGTCCGATGCCGAGATTGATGACGTCCTTGCCGGACTGCGCCAGTGCCGTCGCACGCGCGAGCACCGCAAACGCGTTCTCCTCGCCTATCCGGTCGAAAGCGTCGATCGTTTGGAGCATCAGGGCGGCCTTTCGTGGTTCTTGGCGTGGAGACGTGTTTTTGTGAGCGTCCCGCCCGATTTGTCAATCACAGGAACGCCCGATGGAAACCGAACTCAGCACATGGACGCCTCGCGAAGGGCCGTCGATCGCGACGATGGAGGGGCGATATGTGCGCCTGGAACAGTTCGACGCCGCAAGGCATGGCGATGGTCTCTACCTAGCTTCCGCGACGGACGACAAGGACGATCGCTTTAGATGGCTGTTCGAGCAACCTGCCGAGACGCGCGATGCGTTCCAGGCCTGGATCGACAAGGCGACCGCATCGAGCGATCCGCTGTTCTACACGGTCATAGACAAGGCGAGCGGCAAGATCGCCGGCCGGCAGAGCTATATGCGCATCGATCGCACGTTCGGCGTGATCGAGATCGGCAACATCTTGTGGAACCCGCCGGTCGCCCGCAAGCCTGCCGCGACGGAGGCGCTTTATCTGTTCGCCAGACACGCTTTCGACGACCTCGGCTACCGCCGCTTCGAATGGAAGTGCAATGCCGACAACGAACCGTCGCGGCGCGCGGCACTTCGCTTCGGCTTCGACTTCGAGGGCATTTTCCGCCAGCATATGATCGTCAAGGGCAAGAACCGCGATACGGCCTGGTTCGCGATGATCGACAAGGATTGGCCGACGATACGCCGCGCCTTTGAGGAGTGGCTTGATCCGTCGAATTTCGATAGTGAAGGGCGGCAACTGAAGCGGCTCGAGGATATTCGAACCTCGATTTCCAGTTAGGCGACGCAATGAGCCACGCGCACGATCATCACGGACACGCTCATGACGATCATGGACATTCGCACGGTCCACTTGGCCATGGGCATGGCTCGAGCGACAAGAACAGGGTTCTGATCGCTGCCCTTCTGACCGGCTGCTTCATGGTGGCGGAAGCGATAGGCGGCATCGTCACCGGCTCACTGGCGCTTTTGGCCGATGCCGGGCACATGCTCACCGACAGCGTGTCGCTGGTGCTGGCCTGGTATGCTTTCCATCTTGCGAGCCGGGCGGCCACGTCGCGGCTGACCTATGGCTTCGACCGGGTGAAGACGCTCGTCGCCTACACGAACGGCTTGACCGTCTTCGCCATCGGCCTTTGGATCGTCTACGAAGCCTTCCACCGCATTTCGGAGCCGTCTCCGATCATGGGCGGGCCGATGCTCGTGGTCGCCGTCCTGGGGCTGCTTGTGAACATCACCGCCTTCTTCGTGCTGCATGGCGGCGATCGCGAGAACCTCAACATGCGCGGCGCGATCCTGCATGTCATCGGCGATCTGCTCGGGTCTGTCGCCGCGATCGCGGCCGCGCTGATCATTCTTTACACCGGCTGGTATCCTATCGATCCGATCCTGTCGTCGCTGGTCGCGGTGCTGCTCTTCCGCAGCGCGTGGTCGCTCGTGCGCGAAGCGGGCCACATGCTGCTCGAAGGCACCCCCAACGGTCTCGATCGTGACCTGATCGCGCGCGATATCGAGACCAACATCCGCAGCGTCGTCAGCGTTCATCACATGCATGTCTGGTCGCTGGACGGCGCGCGCAACATGGCAACCCTGCATGCCTGCCTTCGCGACGGGGCGGACGCGCATGCCGCGATCTGCGACATCAAGCTCCGGCTCGCGAAGGTTCACCGCATCGAACACGTCACCGTCGAACCGGAATTCGGCCATTGCGCCGATCGCCCGACCCACGCACATCTGCATTAGGCAAAGAGGTTCATGACCAAAAGCGACCGGAGTGCCGCTATCGCAGCGGCGATAATTCTCATTGGATTCGGGCTGGTGGCATTCCTGCTGCCGACGATCATGGTCGATCTCGCCGCCTATTCGACCTATGCTGCGGGCGCATTCGGTGCCGTGTTCCTCGTGGCGCCTTTCGTCGTGCTGTGGCTGCGTGGACGCAGCCAGCGGAACAAGGAGAAATAGCGTGCGCATTTTGATCACCGGAGCCGCCGGAATGGTGGGCCGCAAGCTGGCTCATCGCCTGATGGCGGATCGCAAGGTCGGCGGGCGCGAGATTTCGGCGCTCGACCTGCATGACGTCGTGCCCTTCGATGCGCGATCATGCCCCTCGATGCACATCACCGTGCATGTCGGCGATCTTGCCGAGGAGGGCGCGGCAGCGGCGCTCGTCGCACCGAAGCCCGACCTGATCTTCCATCTGGCGGGTATCGTCTCGGGCGAAGCCGAATCCGATCTCGCGCTCGGCTATCGCGTCAATCTCGACGGCTCGCGCGCGCTTTTCGACGCAATTCGCGAGGCGGGCAATTGTCCGCGTGTCGTGTTCACGTCGTCGATCGCAGTGTTCGGCGGCCCGTATCCCGATATCATCCCGGACGACTTCCACACCGTGCCGCTCACGTCATACGGCACGCAGAAGCTGATGTCCGAAGCGCTTCTGACCGATTACACGCGGCGCGGTTTCATGGACGGAATCGGGCTTCGCCTGCCGACCATCTGCGTCCGTCCCGGCAAGCCCAACAAGGCTGCATCCGGCTTCTTCTCCAACATCATCCGCGAACCGCTCGCCGGTCATCCCGCGGTGCTTCCTGTGCCGCGTGACGTCGTGCACACCCATGCAAGCCCGCGCTCGGCCGTCGGTTTCCTGATGCATGCGGCGAGCATCGATGGCGCCAAGGTCGGCCCGCGCCGCAACCTGACGCTGCCTGGCGTCGGCGTCACGGTTGGAGAGCAGATCGAGGCGCTGGAGCGTATCGCCGGGTCGGACACCGTCGCGCTGATCCGGGAGCAGCATGACGATGCGATCTGGGCGCTGGTGAAGAACTGGCCGACTCGGTTCGAGGCCAGGCGTGCGCGGGAGCTCGGCTTTCAGGCCGAGACGAGTTTCGACGAGATCATCCGCGCCCATATCGAGGATGAGCTGACCGACGCGGCAGGGTAGGGCGTCGGGCTTGCGCTACGCGCTCAGGCTCGCCGTCAGCAGCGTCACGCCCAGAAGCAGCACGAACATCGCACCGCCGATCTCGATGGCGGTGTGAATGCGGTTGCCGGTGTGGCCGTCGCCTGCATAGGCTACGGCCAGGTTCTTGGCGGTCACGGCGATCGTCGCGAGGATCGACACTGTGATTGCGGTTCCCAGCGCCATGGCGAAGACCGAAAGCACGCCACGGGCGTAAAGCCCGTTGAGGAACGCGAAGGACAAGACGATCAGCGCGCCGGTGCATGGACGCAGTCCCACGGCGATGATCGCCGCCCAGGCCGTCTTCCAGTCGAAGCGATCGCCCGACAGCATGCGGGGGTCCGGCGCATGGGAGTGGCCGCAGCTCGAGCAGACGTCGCCTTCGGCGTGATGGTGATGTGCATGGGCGTGGTCATGCCCATGATGATGGTCATGATCGTGATGGTGCTCGTGCGAGCAGGTCGAATGATCGTGATCGCCGTGGCTGTGCTGTGCCGCCGATGACAGGCTGTGCGCGGGCGCGCCGAACACACGGCGCCTGACCAGCGGGCCGGCTTTCAGCCAGACAAGCCAAGCGCCGAAACCCGTGACGAGCACGTAGCTGGCGATTTCGAGAAAGCGGGTCGCGTCGGTCATCGACACGCTGGTTCCGCGCAGGATCAGGAACACTGCCGCCATGATGACGATGGCGCTTACGGCCTGCAGCATGGCCGAGACGAATGACAGCATCACGCCACGGCGCAACGCGACCTCGTTGGCGAGCATGTAGGATGAGATGACCGCCTTGCCGTGGCCGGGGCCTGCCGCGTGGAACACGCCATAGGCGAAGGACAGGCCAACCAGCATCCACACGCCTCCGTCGCCGTCTCGCATTTCGCGCAACGCCCCAGTCAGCGATCGGTAGAAGCCCTGTTGCTGCGCATTGATCCAGTTGAGGGTGCTTGCGAACAATCCGGTGGACGGCAGTGTGGCCTCGTTCGCACCGATACCGAGCGAACTCTGCGCATGTGCATGACCGAGGAAATGGGTCGCGACGTAGGTCAGCGCGATGATGGTGAATACGGCGCGGACGGTGGTCTTCTTCATCGCCATCAGCCTTGCGCCGTGCAGTTGAGCTCAAGCCGCGTGGCGAAGATCTTGCTCAAATCGTTGCTGCTCGGATCTTCGAAGAAGGCGTCGGTCAGCGATTGCTGGTTCTGGGCGATCGCTTCGTCGGGGTCCGGTCGCACGACCGTTCGGGTGCAGTTTTGAGGCATGTTCGGGACTGTCAGGTTCGCGTCTTCGTAAAAGTCGATGGCGGTGTAGAAGGTCGGGTCATAGACGCCGAAACTCAGCGAATCCGAAAGTGCGAGCGGCTCCGCTGGCTTGGATTCGAAGAGAATGATGAGCTGGTTATCCTCGAAATTGGCCATGATCCGGTCGGGCGCCTGCATCTTCACGTCCTTGCCGTCGGCAGTGACGATCTGGAAATAGCCGAACTCGGACAGCGAATCGTGGATGACCGCGCCGACCTTCTCAAGCTCGGCAGAATCGAGTTCGAGGTCGGCATTCGCGTCGAATTCGAGCAGAACGGTGCTGGAGAAGAGGTCGTCGAAGCGCCAGACATGGCGCAGTGATTCGACCGTGCCGTCTGCCGCGACCGCCACTTCCAGATTTGCCTCCGCAAAGACATGCGGGTGCGCCCAGGACGGCGCTGCGCCTGCAATGGTCGAGCATACGGCCAGTGCAGGAATCCATCCCGATTTCGCGCTGCGATTCACGTTGGCCCGTCCCCTTCGAGTGCATGCGCGAGCATTACCAGAAACCCGGCGAAAATGGGACGCCACCGGCTCGAATTCACGCGGCGTCGCGCAGCTTGAACCACTGCACGAGGAAATCGACGAAGACCCGGACCTTCGCAGGAAGATAGCGGCGGTGCGGGTAGACCGCGAAGATGCCGCCGCCGCGTGGGAGCCATTGGTCCAGAACGGAGACCAGTTCGCCGCTCTCAAGTGCGGGTGCCGCGATGAAATCCGGGAGCGGCGCAAAGCCGAGGTTCGCGATCGCGGCCGCGCGCGTCGTCAGCGGGCTGTTGGCTTCGATGGGGCCGGAAACCGCGACGCTGAACATCTCGCCATTTTCGCGCATGAAGGGCCAGTTGGAGAGCCAGCGGCCGTTGGTGTCGATGATGCAGGGCATCTTCGCCAAATCCTGCGGCTTTTCGGGCTTTCCGTATTTTTCGAGCGTCTGCGGCGAGGCGCAGATCTTCAGCGCAAACGGCGTCAGGCGCCGAGCGATCATCGAGGAATCCTCCAGCCGTGTGATGCGCACCGCGAGATCGAAGCCTTCCTCGACCAGATCGACGAACCGGTCATCGAGGTGGATGTCGAGCACGATGTCCGGATAGGCCTTTGCGAAGTCGATGAGTGACTGCCCGATCGGCGCGTCGGAGAAGGTACGCGGCGCTGAAAGCTTGATGCGGCCCTTCACGTCACCGGACGAGTCGCGAACCGTATCCGCGAGGCTGTCGATTTCGCGGACGATCTCCGTGGCGCGCTTGAAATAGGTATGACCCGTTTCGGTGAGCGAGAACTGGCGTGTCGTTCGGTTCAGCAGGAGCGCGCCGAGTTCGTCTTCGAGTTCGCGGACATATTTGGAAAGTAGCGCCTTCGAGCGCCCGATCTTGCGGGCGGCGGCTGAGAAGCCTTCAGCCTCCACCACCTCGATGAATGCGCGCATGCGCGTCAGCGTGTCCATGTTCAGCTTTCCTTCGATGCGTCGATGATCATGCGTGAGAGCCCGATGAGGCGACGGTCGGAGCCGGCGGGTCCGAGAAGCGATAGTCCGAACGGCGCTCCCTCGACGCTGCCCAGCGGCAGCGTGATCTGCGGGAAGCCGGAGAGCCCGGACAGGCAAAGCAGGCGCAAGGCGCGCTCGCGATAGGCCTGCAAATCGTCGAAGGGCTCGTTCTTGAGCGGTGCCGCACCAGGCACGGTCGGCATGATGAGAACGCCGTCCTCACCCAGAAGGGCTGCGAGTTCGGCGCGAAACGCGTCGCGTTTCGCGGTCTCTTGTCGATACGTCGCCGCGTCGATGGTCTCTCCGAACTCGAAGCGCTCCTTCACACTTGGCCCAAGCCGGCGATCCGCCGCCGAAATCCACGCGCCGTGGGTTGCCCACGCCTCATAGGCTTGGATGCGCCGGAACGACCAGTACAGATCGTCGATCGAGTGCGACAAAGCAGGGGCGGTATCGACCTTGCCGAGTGCCGTGGTCACCAATCCGACCATGCGTTCGTAGTCGGCGGCTTCCGCCCTGCCGAGCACCAGAGCGTCGAGTGCGGCGAGGCGGAGCGGGTGGGACTTTTCGTCCTTTCGAGGAGACACGCCCAGCAGCACGTCCCCCACCGCTTCATACGTTCCGATGTCCCTGGTGAACCATCCGAACGTATCGAGCGATAGCGCGAGCGGCATGGCGTCCTCAAGCGAGATTGCCCCGTGGGTGGGGCGCAGGCCGATGAGGCCGCAGAAGCTCGCGGGCGCGCGGATCGACCCGCCGGTATCCGAGCCGATTGCGATATCGACAAGGCCGGCGGCAACCGCCGCGGCCGAGCCCGACGAGGAGCCACCGGTGACGCGATCCGGCGCCGCCGCATTGATGGGCTCGGGATAGTGCGCGTTCTGGCCCATGAGTGAAAAGGTCAGCTCGTCGGTCTGTGTCCGCCCGACGAATCGTGCACCCGCATCCAGAAGTTTCTGGATCGACGGTGCGGTGCTTTTTGCAGGCGCGATCTCGGCAAGCCGCTGCGGATTGCCGCCGCCCGACCTCTGTCCCGCTATGTCGTAGATGTCCTTGACCGCAAGTGTCAGTCCGGCGAGGGGGCCTTCGGAAGCGTTGGAAACCGGGGCATCCGAGTGGTCGAGGAAGGCGTTGAAGGAGTCGTGCCGGATCTGCATTGTTCGCACCTGTTAAACGATGCGGGCACCTTCGTTCAGCGAAAGATTTTTTTCAACCTGCCGCATTTTTTTCGTTGATTGTGACAGGGCATATCCATATATCCGCGCTTGCCCAAAGTCGCACGTGCCTGTGGGTGTCCGCCGGTCCCTCGTTTGGTGAGGGACACGGTAAGGTACCTGGAACTAACCCCTCCAGTCGGTCTCGCGGCCAACCGCCAAGATCGAGGACATCTTGAAGCAACGACGGTGCGGGCCTTTCTGGTGTTCTGCCGGTCGTCCAAAGACCGGGGTTACTGAAGAGGCACACCTTCATTGCCGGCAGTGCGGAGGGTTTCTCCAAAGCTGAGGCAGACAAAGCGAGCGCTGGCCGCAAGGCCGATGCTCATCGCCGCGTGATGCGCGTCTCAAGGCTCGGTGTCCTCCACCGGCTGAGCCCTGATTCACACCATCGCGCCCTTTGTCCACCGCGGGTCCGTGGCCGAGCGCCGAAAACCCGCAGCCTGAGATGAAGCGGTCCCCGTTTTGGGACCGCGATTGGAGAGACACATGGCCACCCAGCGCATCCTCGATTTCCTCGCCACCCGTCGTCCCGCCGGCCCATGCCTCGTCGTCGATCTCGACGTCGTTGCCGACAATTTCAACGCCTTCGAAAAGGCGCTGCCGGACTCCAAGATCTACTACGCGGTGAAGGCGAACCCGGCTCCGGAAATCCTGCGGCTGCTCGCCGGCCTCGGCTCGTCCTTCGACACCGCTTCGGTCGCGGAAATCGAGATGGCGATGGATGCCGGCGCGCCTGCGGATCGCATCTCGTTCGGCAACACGATCAAGAAGGAGCGCGACATTCTTCGCGCGTATGAACTCGGTATCCGGCTCTTCGCGGTGGATTGCGTCGAAGAAGTCGAGAAGATCGCTCGCGTTGCGCCGGGCTCCCGCGTGTTCTGCCGCGTCCTGACCGATGGTGAAGGCGCCGAGTGGCCGCTGTCGCGCAAGTTCGGCTGCGTTCCCGCGATGGCCGTCGACGTGCTTCGCCTGGCAGCCTCGCTCGGCCTCGACGCGCATGGCGTGTCGTTCCATGTCGGCTCGCAGCAGACCGACCTCGGCGCCTGGGACAAGGCGCTCGGCGATGCGAAGGCCGTGTTCGCCAAGCTCGCGGACGAGGGCATCGTGCTCAAGATGGTGAACATGGGCGGCGGTTTCCCGACGCGCTACCTCAAGGACGTGCCCACCGCACAGGCCTACGGCCAGGCGATCTTCGGCGCGCTGCGCAAGCATTTCGGCAACCGCCTGCCGGAGACGATCATCGAGCCAGGCCGCGGCATGGTCGGCAATGCCGGCGTCATTAAGTCGGAAGTCGTGCTGATCTCCAAGAAGGCCGACAACGACAATGTGCGCTGGGTGTTCCTCGACATCGGCAAGTTCGGCGGTCTCGCCGAGACGATGGACGAGGCGATCCGTTACCCGATCTCGACACCGCACGATGGCGGCGAGGTTGCGCCTTGCGTGCTCGCCGGTCCGACCTGCGATTCGGCTGACGTGATGTACGAGAAGACCCCGTATCCGCTGCCGCTCTCGCTGACGATCGGCGACGAGGTGCTGATCGAGGGCACGGGCGCCTACACCACGACCTATTCCGCGGTCGCCTTCAACGGCTTCGAGCCTCTCCGATCCTACGTGATCTGACGGCTCACGCCGTCAGATCGTCCGTTGCCCGCGCATTGCGGGCGGCGGGCTCGCTTGTGGAACACACATCCGCTCGTGAAGGATCACGTCATGGCCTTTTCCTCATCCGCTGAAAATGAAGCAATCGTTGGTGATTGGCTGATCTCCCCCACGATCGGGGAGGTCAAGCACGTCACGGCTTTCACCATCCAGACCGAAACGCCAGCCGACGTTCCGGCGCGCGAGGCGCTGCTTGATCGCGCCATGGGGCCGAAGCGCAAGAAGAAGTCGTCGGAGACGCTGCGTCGCGGCAGGCTTCCCGCCGAAGGGCTGGCATTTGTAGCGCGGGACGCTCAAGGAGCGCTTGCCGGCACGGTACGGCTTTGGAACGTCGATGCAGGCGGTAGAGCGGCACTTCTCCTCGGCCCGCTCGCCGTCGAGCCGTCCGTGACGTCTGCGGGCATCGGGTCGGCACTGATGCGCCGGGCGATCGACGAGGCGCGGCTGCGCGGCCATCGCGCGATCCTGCTCGTCGGCGACGCACCCTATTATGCGCGGTTCGGGTTCACCGCAGACAGGACGGGCCATCTCGCGATGCCGGGTCCCTTCGAGACGCATCGCTTTCTCGCACTGGAACTGGAGGAGGGCGCGCTCGACGGAGCGTCCGGCCCCCTCAAGGCGACGGGACGCAAGTCCGCCGGCGCCTCTACGTCGCTCGCAGCCTGATCGGGCCAAGTCTGCGACGGACAACGCCTGGCAGCGGGGGCTGCCGGGCGTTCTATTCTTGAAGCATGCGGATCAAGTCAGTCGGTTACGGTGTAGCTGCCGGTCTCACAAAGATCGGTCGTGTCTTCGGTGACATCACCATCCTCGAACACGATACGCAGGTCGTATTCGCACTGCTCGCGTCCGTCCGCGATGGTCACGCGGCCTGAGTCGCCCGAGGCCATGACATCGGTGCCGAGGATGTCGTCTTCCCAGTTCCCGACATCGCTGGGCGATGCATAGAACTCGACGATCGAATAGCTGCTCTGGTTGTCGAGCATGAAGACCAGATCGTCAGCCTGTGCGGGTATCGCCGTTGCGAGCAGCGAAAGGGTGAGAACGGGCAGCAAGCGTTGAAGGGACATGGATTCTTGGCTCCGGATGATATGAGGCAATCGCTTCTATCCCGCCATCCGCGCGTCGGATATCGCCCTCAGCGTTATGCACCTGAAAAAGAAAAGGCGGCCTCCTGGGCCGCCTCACCGAAACCGCTTCCGTGTCGGCCGGATGCTACAGAACCTGGCTCAACTGCATGGCGACCGACATGTCGCCCTCGACCTTGAGCTTGCCCTGCATGAAGGCCATCGTCGGGTTGAGCTCGCCGGCGATCAGCGATTCCAGATTGTCCTTCGAGAGCTTGATCGTGCAATCGGCATCCGCGTCGGTGGTCGAGACGGACGAACCGTCGATCACGATCACGCCATCGCTGCCCGTGTCGAGCTTTACGGAGCGGCTGAAACCCGAACCGCTTGCCTTGGCTGCAATCTTGTCTGCGATTTCCTGAAGGGTCATGGCGGTCTCCTTGGTTGCCGTCGTCCGGACGGTTGGCGTTGGAACCGGCGCTGCCGGATTGCGTACTGGGATAACAGGCGATTGACGTTTACGTCAACGTGATTTAGCGTCGCAGCCTGGCCACGGGAGGAGTGCCACAGTGGGTTACGCACGTACCCTGCATCCGGATCGTCTTGCGAATGCAGCATATTCCGGCGGTCTTGGAAACCGGTTCTGATGCCGCGTATCGCTTCCATCTCCCGCACATATGCCGACATTTTTCGTACGGAATGCCGGTGCAATTCCGGCGAGGCGAACATCACGGGCGGCGGGACTGCCGGCGGCATCATCGATCCGCGCGATATGCGCCGCGTGCCGGGGCTCTGCCTGACGATCGCTGGGAAGGACGAGGGGCGCACGCCAAGGCCGCGTACTTTCGGCGCGCGCAGGGGAACTGCCGTCCCTCATCCGGCCCCTTCGGGTCACCTTCTCCCCGTGAACGGGGCGGCGAGATAGCGGACAGTTGGGAGGAAACGCATGCACTTCACGGCCGAACACGAAAACCTTCGTCGCACCGTCGCGCGGTTCGTCGATACAGAACTCAACCCGTATGTCGATGAATGGGAGGCGGCGGAAGAATTTCCGTCGCATGAGGTGTTCAAGAAGCTCGGCGATCTCGGCCTTCTCGGGATCAAGTACGACACCGCATATGGCGGGCTGGGGCTGGATTTCTCCTACTCCATGGTGATGGCGGAAGAACTCGGCCTCGTGCATTGCGGCGGCGTGCCGATGGCGATCGGCGTCCACACAGACATGTGCACGCCCGCCCTCAACCGTTTCGGTTCGGACCATGTGAAGCGCAATTTTCTCGCGCCCGCGATCGCGGGCGATGTCGTGGGCTGCCTCGGTGTCTCGGAGCCGGGTGGAGGCTCCGACGTCGCGGCCGTGAAGACGACCGCGCGCAAGGACGGTGACGACTACGTCATCTCCGGCACGAAGATGTGGATCACCAACGGCCTGAAAGCGGACTGGTGCTGCCTGCTTGCCAACACATCGGACGATGCCGCCCATCGCAACAAATCGCTCATCTGTGTGCCGATGGACGCCGAGGGCATCAGCCGCCAAAAAATCCACAAGATCGGCATGAATTCGTCGGACACGGCGCAGCTTTTTTTCGATGACGTGCGCGTTCCCCGCGCGAACCTCATAGGGCAGGAGGGGGCTGGTTTCATGATGCAGATGCTGCAGTTCCAGGAGGAGCGGCTCTATGCGGCTGCAAGCGCGCTGAAGGGTTTTGACAGGCTGATCGACCTGACGATCGACTACACACGCGAACGCTCGGCGTTTGGAAAGCCGATCCTCGACAATCAGGTCGTGCATTTCCGGCTTGCCGAACTCCGCACGGAGGTCGAGGCGCTGCGGGCACTGACATGGAGCGCGGTGGAACAGTACGTCTCGGGCGGCGACGTCACCAAGCTCGCCTCGATGGCCAAGCTGAAGACCGGCAGGCTGGCGCGTGAGATCACCGATTCTTGCCTGCAATATTGGGGCGGCATGGGCTACACGGCCGACAACCCGGTCAGCCGCGCCTATCGTGACACGCGCCTGATCTCGATCGGTGCGGGAGCCGACGAGATTATGCTCGGCATCATCGCAAAGCTCGAAGGCACGCTGCCGGGAACCAGCAACAAGGCGAAACAGCAGCAGTGATTGTTCTCACTCCGTAAGCGAGGACCAGAACCGTGTCTTGCACTCCACCATCGTGATTGTTATGGTAAATAACAATTCTGGAGGAGTTGAATGCCGATCGTCTCTGCGCAAGGGATGCGCCCGGTTCATATGGGGGAGCTTGCTGTCGACATGAACCGCGACGCCGATGGTGTCGTGCGGGTTCGTTCGAAGCTGCCGCTCGATGACTATCCGCGCTCGATCATCGACCGGCTCGATCATTGGGCAAACGTCGCGCCGAATCGCGTCTTCCTCGCCGATCGTGGACCCGACGGAGACTGGCGGCACTGCACATATGCTCAGGCTCGCGCGGGCGCGCGCTCGATCGCGCAGTTCCTGCTCGACCAGGAACTCAGTGCCGAGCGGCCGGTTGCGATCCTGTCCGGCAACGGGCTTGAGCATGGGCTGCTGGCGCTGGGTTGCATGATGGCGGGTGTTCCCTACGCGCCCATCTCGCCATCCTATTCGCTCGTCTCGACCGACCACGCGAAGCTCAAGCACGTCTTTTCGCTGCTGACGCCGGGCCTGGTGTTCGTGGCGGATGGTGCGCAGTACCAGCGCGCGCTCGATGCGGTCATGGGACCGGACATCGGGCCGGACATCAAGCTTGTGACCGTCACCAATCCGCCGCCCGGCAATGGCGCGACGTCGTTCGACAGCGTGCTGAGAACGGAAGCCACTGACGCGGTCGATCGTGCGAATTCTGCCGTCGATGGCGACACGATCGCGAAGTTCCTCTTCACATCGGGCTCGACCGGCATGCCCAAGGCGGTGATCAACACGCAACGCATGCTGTGCTGCAATCAGGTGATGATCGCGTCCGCGCTGGCCTTCCTGCGCGATGAGCCGCCTGTGATGGTGGACTGGCTGCCGTGGAACCACACGGCCGGTGGCAACCACAATTTCGGCATCGTGCTCCACAATGGCGGCACGCTCTATATCGATGAGGGTTCGCCGACGCCTGCGGGCATCCTCAAGACCGTTCGCAATCTGGAAGAGATCGCCCCGACGCTCTATTTCAACGTGCCGAAGGGATACGAGATGCTGTGCGAGCATCTTGGCACCAACGCGACGCTGCGAACGACCTTCTTCTCCCGCATGAACCTTCTGCAATATGCCGGCGCGGGGCTGGCGCAGCACGTCTGGGATGCGCTGGAGCGCCACGCGCAGACCGCGATCGGCGAGCGGGTCATGATCATCACCGGCTACGGCTCGACCGAGACCGCGCCATTCGCCTCGACCACCACTTGGGCGGTCGAGCGACCGGGCGAAGTGGGTCTGCCTGCCCCGGGGCTCGAACTCAAGCTCGTGCCTGAGGGCGAAAAACTCGAATTGCGATTGCGTGGCCCCAGCATCACGCCGGGCTACTGGCGGCAACCCGACAAGACTGCCGAATGCTTCGATGAGGAAGGCTATTATCGGATCGGCGACGCCTTGAAGTTCGTCGACGACAGCGACGTCTCGAAGGGCTTCGTCTTTGACGGCCGCGTGTCCGAAGACTTCAAGCTCTCGACCGGAACATGGGTAAACATGGCGAGCGTGCGCGGTGCGCTGATCCGCGCCTGTGCGCCGCTGGTGAGGGACGCGGTGCTGACCGGGCTCGATCGCAATCACATCGGCGCGCTGTTGTTTCTCGACGTTGATGCCGCCCGCAAGTTCGACCCGGCGCTTGCCTCGGCGTCGGAGGCGCAGCTTGCCGACAGCCCCGCGATCAGGGCCGCGATCGCGTCCCGTCTGAGCGTGCTAGCAGGGACGGCGACGGGCAGTTCAAACCTCGTCGCGCGGGCGATCATTCTCGACACTCCGCCCTCCGTCGACGCGCATGAGATCACCGACAAGGGCTCGATCAACCAGCGCGCGGTGATGGCAGCGCGCACTTTCCTGGTGGAGGATCTCTATGCCGATCCGCCGCCTCATCACGTCATTTGCGTTGAAAGGACCATGTCATGAGCGATCACAAGGGGCTCCGCTACACGTTCGACGATGCGTGGCTCATGGATGGCATTCGCACGCCTTTCGTGGATTATACCGGCGCGTTTGCCGAGATTTCGCCGATCGATCTCGGCATCAAGGCCGCGCGCGCCATCGTCGCGAAGACCGGTATCGACCCGGCCGCGATCGACACGACCATTGCCGGCTCGATGGCCCAGGCCTCGTTCGACGCCTACATGACGCCACGCCATATCGGGCTCTATGCCGGAGTTCCGTGGGATCGTCCCGCCCACCTCGTCCAACGCATCTGCGGAACGGGCATCGAAGTCGTGCTGCAGGCTGCGGATATGGTCGAGCAGGAGCGCGCCGGACTGGTGCTGTGCGCGGGCACGGAATCCATGAGCCGCAATCCGGTCGCGGCCTACACGCACCGCAATGGCTTCAAGATGGGGCAGGTCGCCTTCAAGGATTTCCTGTGGGAGGCACTGCTGGATCCGGCGTGCTCCTGCACGATGGGCGATACGGCTGAAAACCTCGCGAAGCAATATGGCATCACCCGCGAGGAGGTGGATCGGTTCGCGGAGAGGTCCTTCGCCCGCGCGGTCGCCGCACAGCAATCGGGCTTCCTCGAAGGCGAGATCGTGCCGGTGACGAGTGAAGAGTTCGTCGTCGACGGGCTCGACCCTCGCGGGATTCGCCTGCCACGCAAGGTCGATGCGGTGACGACCGACAGCCATGTGCGGCCGTCACCCTATGAGGCGTTGGCGAAGATCCGGCCGGCATTCGGCGGTGTGCAGACCGGTGGCAATTCGTCGGCCGTGGTCGATGGCGCGGCAGCGTCCATCGTGGGATCGAAGGACGCTGCCAGGAAGCATGGGGTGACGCCGCTCGGGCGGATCGTGGCCGGAGCGACCGTCGGCGTGCCGCCGCATATCATGGGCATTGGTCCTGCGCCGGCGATCCGGGCGTTGCTGGACGAGACCGGCCTGACGCTCGACCAGATCGACCGCATCGAGATCAACGAGGCCTTCGGCGCACAGATCATCGCGTGTATCCGCGAGCTGGGCCTCGACGAGGACAAGACGAACGTGAATGGCGGGGCAATCGCGATCGGTCATCCGCTTGGCGCAACGGGCGTGCGGATCACGACCACGGTGGCGCGTGAGCTCAAGCGTTCCGGCTTGCGCTACGGCATCGCGTCGGCATGCATCGGCGGCGGGCAGGGCATCGCCGTCCTGATCGAAAACACCGAACGTGACTAGGAGAGGCTGATGCTGGTCAACCGCCGTGACGTCGAGATCGAGTGGGGCGACTGCGATGCTGCGGGCATCGTCTTCTATCCGCGTTATTTCGCGATGTTCGATGCCTCCACCGCCTATCTGTTCGAGAAGGCGCTCGGCATGAAGAAGATCGCCTGGACGAAGACGTTCGGCATTGTCGGCATCCCGATGGTCGATACGGGCGCGACGTTCAGCGTCCCTTCACGCTATGGTGACGTGATCACGATCGAGACCCAGGTGACGGCCTTTCGCCGTTCGAGCTTCGATGTTCAACACCGCGTGCTCAAGGGGCAGACGCTTGCCATCGAGGCGCGCGAGACGCGTGTCTGGGCCGGCAAGGACCCGGAGGATGCGTCAAAGATCAAGGCGGTTTCTATTCCGGACGAGGTCGTTCAGGCGCTCAAAGGTGGCTGAATCCGGCTCACTCCGACTTGTCGTGAAGCAAACGATCGAGGAGGCGAAGGAGCGCGTCGCGTTCCTCGACGCCACCGAGCCGATCGATCATCCTCTGCTCGTGCGTGTTCCACGTCGCCATCATCTTGGCGACGAAGCGCACGCCTTCGGATGTCAGGTGAAGCGAATGAGAGCGCTTGTCGCCTTGCGCCTTGCGGCGTTCCGCCAGACCGCGTCGTTCGAGACCGTCCATCAGTGCCACGAAATTGGCGCGCTTGATTCCGAGCTGTTCGGCGATTTCGGTTTGTTTCTGGCCAGGCTTCCGGGCGATGAGCGCCAGCACGGAGAACTCGGCCGGACGAAGCTTCATCTTGGCGAAGGTCTCGATGAAATCCTGGAACACGGCAAGCTGCGCGCGACGCAACTGATAGCCGATGATCACGCCCATCTCGGGGATGGGGGGCTGTGCGGTGGTGCCGTCGGACTTGCCTGACATGAACCCTCTGCGTCTTCAGCGTTGACCGACAAGTCCTGGAAAAGCGAACCTGTCGAATCGCAGCGAATGGACTGCCAGTCTATCCCCGACCCGATTGGAAATCACTTCGAATGCGGCCTTGAGGAAAGGGGCAACGCTTGATGCGGTCAATATTGTTATGGTATAAAACAATCTTTGTGGCAATGGCCGAGGATGGTTTCGGTGGAGTACGCTGAATGAGCGGCCAAACGTATAAGTCGAACGATGAGACCGGCGCGGTTGCCGTTCATGTGGATGGCAACATCGCGCGGATCACATTGAACCGGCCGGCGAAGCGCAATGCCGTCAATGATGCCATGCTGGCGGGGCTCCGCAACTTCTTCGATGACATTCCCGAGGGCGTGCGGGCAATCATCCTGAGCGGCGCGGGTGGCCACTTCTCGTCCGGGCTCGACCTGTCCGAGCAGGTGGAGCGCGAGCCGGAGCAGGTGATGCGCCACTCCCGCAACTGGCATCAACTCATGGACACGATCCAGTTCAACGGCGTGCCGGTCGTGGCGGTGCTGTCAGGAGCCGTCATCGGCGGCGGCCTGGAAATCGCAACCGCAGCGCATGTGCGCATAGCCGAACCTTCCGCCACGTTCCGGCTTCCTGAGGGCAAGCGCGGCATCTTCGTTGGCGGCGGTGCGACGGTCCGTGTCGGGCGCATACTGGGTCCCGATCGCATGACTGAAATGATGCTGACCGGCCGAAGCTATGATGGTGCCGAAGGCTACCGGCTCGGCCTTGCACATCATCTGGTCGGTGACGGCGAGGGGCTCGCCAAAGCGGAGGAACTCGCCAGCGAAATCGCCGGCAACGCGTCGCTCGTGAACTATCTGATCATCCAGTCCATCGCGCGTATCAACAACATGTCGCACGAGGATGGGCTCTACACGGAAAGCCTCAGCGCTGCGCTATCGCAGACGGGGGCTGATGCGAAGGAGGGGCTGCGCGCCTTCCTCGAAAAGCGCAAGCCGCGTTTCGGCTAAACCAAGCCCTTGTCAGCGTGCTCTTCAGTGCCCTGTTGCCGCATTGGCGGGGGCCGCTTCCGGCGTAGCTTGCGTCGGGCGAACTGTGGTCTTGCCGACCTCGCTCTTCGGCAGGAAATCGATCTGCTCGACCAGCACCTCACGCACCAGATCCTCTCCAAGGCGTGCGTTCACGCCGGTCCGGATCGTTTCGCGAAAGGCATCGACGTCGAGATCGGCGCGTGTCGTGAAGTCGATCTGCGGATTGGCGAAGAGGTGCGAATAGACCTGGTCGGCCAGGAGCGCCTTTGCCGGCAGCTTCAGTTCGGCCAACCGCTTGGCCTCGGCGGTGAAGACCAGACGCGCCAGGAAGTAGCCATAGACGCGGCCATTGTCGAAGACCGGCACCGAGATGATGTCGGTCTGAACATAATCGAGCCCCTGGAACGCGGTCGCGCCAGCGTCCTGCGTCGTCTCCGTCGGGGCTTGCCCCGACTGAAAGGAATACAGCAGCGCACCAGTGGTGGCGATGCTGATCCAGAGCGCTGCGACGATGAACTTGATCATGCCGTGCCGGCCATCCCGCCAAACTCGTTGGCGGAATAGGTTCCGTCGGCCTCGGCGCGCTGGATCGCATCCTGCATCAGCGCCGCGACTTCCGTCACCGCATTGAGATGCGCCAGGATCGCCGCCTCGTTGGCGGCGAGCTTTTCGCGCAGACGAACGATGCCGTGGCGATGCTCTTCGTGAAGCGTCGTCGCGCCCAGGCCTGTGATGGCCTTGTTCAGCTCATAGAGGTAGCGGCTCTTGCGTGCGTTGGACGACTTGATGTCGAAGCGCACATCCGTGCGGATCGAAGCCGTCTCGGCCTCGACCGTTTCCTCAATGCGGCCGATGATGGCGGACAGATTCATGAGTGCCTTCCCGGCGTCTTCGGCGCCTTGACCTGCTGACTGCATGGAATCCAAGTGGTCTGACATAGAAATTTTCTCATCTGACTCTAACTGGGCTTAGCGGCTTGTGGGGGCCGACGATTGGGACATGTCTTCATGCAGCGCACGCGCCATGGTGCGCTGGATCTCCTGGACGAGTGCCACGGACATCATTTGCTTCGACGCCTGATCGCCCGCCTCGATCGAGTTCGACGCACCGGTGAGCGAGAGCTTTTGCTCGCCGGCATAGTAGTGATCCTTCAGGATGCGGTCGGCGATTCCGATGCCGCCGCGGGCGGATACGGCAGCACCCAACTGCTCCGCCAGAAGCGACTGCCACATCTCGCCGGCCATGCCTTCGCCGTAGACCGATTCCGTGTCTTTCGGCAGCATCGACTGGATGAATGTCTGAAGCACCATCGCCTCGAATTTCGCGAAGGCTTCCGGTGTTCCGCTGCTGCTGCGCGCAGGCGATGCGCCGTCAGCCGACGCGCTGCCGTCGACGGAAAACGTCGCGCCGGCGCTTCTGCTTGAGAACGAAGCGAGCTTCGTCCGCGCCGCCTCAACGGAGGCGGGGTCTGCTGCCCGCACCACGTCCAGTACGATGTCACCCGGTGTTGAAATCGCCAAGGGCCGAACCTCCCATGTGATGTTCTGTTGCCGACGAATATGCCTGCACAAACTTGTGGCAGGCTTACTTGTGGTCGCCGAGCTTGCGCTCGACGTTCTCAAGCTGCTCCTTCTCGGCAAATTCGCGCTTTTCGAGCCTGAACGCGTCGCGATAGGCGCGCTCGACGATGTTCGTTCTTGCCGTCGCGGTCGCCACCAGACCCGCCTCGATGCTGGCTCGACGGTTCTCGCGGTGTTCCCGGTCGATGGCCGCACCGATGCGCCGATTGTAGATATCCGGAAACAGACCCGGCAGCGGCGATGCCGTGTTGAGCGAATCAAGCAGCTCCGTCGCTTCCTGTTTCGCTGCGATGGCCCTGGAGACGTGCGTCGCGTGCTTGGTCTCATGCAGTGCCTTGATCTGGCCTTGCAGGCGCACCAGCCGTTTCAATCTGTCCGCGCGTGACGTCATGGCTAGCGTCCGATCGTTGTGGGGATGAAGCCGTCGACGAACAGGCTCAGCATCATGCCGATGCCGAAATACATCAGGATCAGGCCGCCGGCGATGACGAAGGGCAGGGAGACGAAATAGACCGGGATCTGCGGAGCGAGCTTGTTCACGAACCCGATCGCCAGATTGACGAGGATCGCATAGGCGACGAACGGGCTGGCGAGCCGCAGCGTCAGGTAGAAGGACTGCGATACCGTATCCGTCAGATCGATCAGCGCCGACTGCGCGCTGAACATCCCGGCAACCGGTGCGACCTGGTAGGACATGACGAGCGCCTTGAGGATCTCGTGATGGAAGTCGAAGACGAAGAGCAGCAACAGGGCGCTGAGCGTGATGATCGCCGTCAGCGCCGATTGTGGTTCGGGTTCTTCCACCGCAGACCCACCCATGCCGCCGAAGCCGGCCATCATGGCGACCGCTGACGCACCGAATTGCAGCGCCAGCGTGTAGATGCGCGTGACGAGACCGATCGTTGCGCCGATCAGCAGTTCCGAGCCAATCAGCAGGATCATCCGATCCGTGGTGCCGGCGATGTTAGGCAGGATCGCGTCCCACAGATGCGCGATCAGCGCCCAGCTCACGGCGATGGCGACGAACAGCCTCACATGCATCGCGATGCGAACGCTGGAGAAACCCGGCATCAGCATGAAGCACGCGCCGATGCGGCAAAATGCGAGGAACCCGGCGAATGCAAGGGTCTCGATCGGCAGCCCGGCAAACATCAACGGCCGCCGGCCTAGGATACGGAACCGAGGACGCGAACCTCGACGCCGCGGGCGATCTCGACATGGCTGAGCACCGGCAAGGTCGCGAAGAGGCGCTCCACGATCATGCGGACATAAGGCCGCGCGTCTGGCGCCGTCACGAGCACGAAGCGCTCGCCCGCGTCGAGATGCGTGCGCACCGCCTTCGTCGCCTCGTTGCCGAACTCCTCCAGCAGGCGGGGATCGATGTCGAATTCGCGGATTTCGCCCTTGGCGTCGCGCTTGAGCGCCTGATGGAAGGCGAGATCCCAGCGATTGCCGAGACGGAGGACCTTGAGCGTGCCGCCTTCGGTCAAGTCACCGCAGATCTGCTGTGCCATGCGGATGCGCACATGCTCCACGATCTGCTCGGTGCGCCGGACATGCGGCGCGATCTCGGCGATCGCCTCGATGATGAGGTGCAGGTTGCGGATCGAGATGCGTTCGGCCAGCAGCAGCTTCAACACAGCCTGCAGGCCGGGATAGGAAATGTGCGAGGTGCAGACCTCGTCGATCAGCTTGCGGTATTCGCTGTCTTGGCGTTCGATAAGCGCCTTCATGTCCTTGTAGGACAGGAGCTGGGGCAGGTTGTTGCGGATCACTTCGCTGAGATGCGTCAGAAGCACCGACATATTGTCGGCGAAGGTGAAGCGGTCACGCTTCAGGTCTTCCGAAAACATTTCGGACACGGAGAAGGCGCGCATGCCGAATGCCGGTTCGCGGACTTCCTCACCGGGTACTTCCGGCAATGCACCGTTGCCGAGAAGAACCATCACCTCGCCGACGCGCATCTGATACTCCGCGACGACCGTGCCGTGAATCTTGATCTGGTAGCTCTTGGGCGGGATCGAGAAATCGTCCGTCAGGCGCACTTCCGGCACGACGAAGCCATATTGCGTGGCGAACTTCTTGCGCATCTTGCCCATGCGGAACGCGAGTTCCTGATGCGCTGTCAAAAGGCGCGTGGAGAGCTGCTTGCCGATGAGGAGCTCGATCTCGGCCGTCTTGAGCGACGACTTGATCGACTGCTTCTCTTCCTCTTCCTTGGTTTCGGCGATCTTTCTCTCGACTGCCTGCTCGGCTTCCTTTTTCCGGGCGCGCTGGCGGGGGATCACAAAGGCGATGCTGGCCATGCCGACTGCGAGGATGAGAAAGGGCAGGAGGGGAAGGCCAGGCATCAAGCCGATGCCGAACAGAAGTGCAGCCGCAACCGACAGGGCGCGAGGGTATGCGCCGAGCTGACCGAAGACCGCCTCGTCGGTCGAGCCGCGCGTTCCGCCCTTCGAGACGACGAGACCTGCGGCAAGCGAGACGATCAGGGCCGGAATCTGCGTGGCAAGACCGTCACCGACGGACAGCTTGACGAAGATATCGGCGGATTCGCCCATGCTCATGCCGTGACGCGTGTAGCCGATCGCTATGCCGCCGATGATGTTGACGGCGGTGACGATGAGGCTGGCGATGGCGTCGCCGCGTACGAATTTCGACGCGCCGTCCATGGAACCGAAGAACGAGCTCTCTTCTTCCAATTCGCGGCGGCGGCGCTGTGCCTCCTTGTCGTCGATGACGCCGGCGGACAAATCCGCGTCGATCGACATCTGCTTGCCGGGAATGGCGTCGAGGGTGAAGCGCGCGCCCACTTCAGCGATACGGGTCGCGCCCTTGGTGATCACGATGAAATTCACCACGATCAGGATCAGGAACACGATCAGACCAATGACGAAATCGCCGGCCATGACGAGATTGGAGAAGCCGCCGATGACGTATCCGGCAGCGTTGGTGCCCTCGTTGCCATGTGACAGGATCGCCCGTGTCGTGGCGATGTTGAGCGCAAGGCGCAGCATGGTGACGATGAGCAGAATCGTCGGAAACGACGTGAAATCGAGTGGCCGCTGCATCCACAGCGCGACCATGAGAATGAGAACGGACACGGCAATCGACAATGCGAGGCCGAAGTCGATCAGAAAGGCCGGTATAGGCAGGAACAGGATCGAAAGGATCGTGATCACGCCGAGCGCCAGCACGACGTCGCGACCGCTATTCTTGGGAATGGGTAGGGAACCGACTTCGGTAAGTGCCATGCCTGATCGACCGTCTGTCATCTGCGGACGTGCGGGCGCACGCCTTCGACATCAGACTAAGCCGTCAACCTTGCGCGAGGATGAGGCGTGTTCCACGCGATCTGACGCGAAGCTCAGAAGCCGGTTTCGATGCGCTGGAACATGACGTTGGTAAAAGCAGCGATCTGAGCGCCGACGAAGGGCGCAGAGAAGGCGACCGTCAACAGGATCGCGACGATCTTGGGGACGAAGGTCAGCGTGATTTCCTGCACCTGCGTCAGCGCCTGGAGAAACGCGATGCCGACGCCGACGAACATGGCGACCGCGACGGCCGGGCCGGACGCGGTCAGAACGGTCCAGATCGCATACTGGGCAATGTCCAGCGCGTCGGCTTCATTCACGCTCGTGTCCTCCGGGGCGTGCGATCAGGATTTACTTGATGACGATGCCGGGGCCGACGATGAGTTTCTCGCCGCCTTCGAGAACGGCCACAAGGCCGTCGCTGTACAACTGAACTTCCTTGACGATGCCGGAAACCTTGCCGTCTGCGGAGGCAACCTCGCGACCGATCAGGTCGCCGGCCTGCGCGAAGCTGGAGGCCTGGAGAATCTGATCCAGCTTGCTGTTCATCTGCACCGACTGCTCGACCTGCGAGAACGTCGCCAACTGGGCGACGTAGTCGGTCGAGTCCATGGGCGAGGTCGGGTCCTGGTTCTTCATCTGCGCGACGAGCAACTTGAGGAACGACTGATAGTCCACGGTCTGAGCGGCATTCGCGACACCAGGACCGGTGTTGGTGGTCATGTTGGTAAGAGCAGAAATGTTCATTGCTTCACTCCGCAGCAGTCAGAATCGATGGCGTATCGGTGCCTTCGTTCTCGAGAATCTTGGCTTCGAGCGTGTAGAGACCGCGCAGCGATCTCAAAGCATCGTAGACGTGGCCTTCGGCGACCATCTGATCGACATGCTTGAGCGAGGCGAGCATCTGCTCGTCGGAAAAGCATGCCAGCAGGAGAGGCAGCGTCCTGCGCAGCATCTCGCGCGCCTCGGCAGCCCCGTCCGGGTTCATCAGGATCACCTGAACGATGAAATAGAGTTGCTTGAGCGGCGTCGTTGCCTTCTCAGGCTGCATCACATGCCCTTCCAGAAGGAACTGCACGTCATTGAGGAATTCGAGAGACACCTTCCGGTCCGTGCGGATGACGGCGCCGTTGACGTAAATCTTCTCGTTCGCCTTCAGCGTGATCTTCAACGGGTTTTTCATTGAATGCCGTCGCGAATGATCTGCGAAACCTCGATCAGGCCCTCGAAATTATCGGACCGTCCCTGCCTCACTTCCTCACCCTCGCGAAGAAGCCAAAGCCCGATCGAAATCAGGTTGGCGCGCAATTCGTGCGGAAGCTCGTTGTCGTCGCTTCCGAGATCTTCGACGAAGGAGGTCCAGACCCTGTTCATGTAGTGAATGGCCTGAACCGTCTCGATCGACTGCACGCCCTTGTTCTTGGCGGCGACGAGGAGGTCGATGGACCGTGACAGGAGTTGTCTCTCGCGATCCTTGGCGTCTGCGACGGAATCCGTCTGAACTTCGGCGTAGGAGAATTGATACATTCGATGTCCGTGTGGTGTTGCGAGACGACAGTAGGAACCGTGTTCAGGAAATGTATTTCAGCAGGCTCATCTGCTGGATTCGGCCAGTCAGCGAATAGGAGAGTTCGATCTGGGCAATGAGGCCCGTGACCTTCGTGGATGCGGCGAACTCGTCGACACCTTCAAGGTCGATCAGGCTTCTGCTGAAGAGGTCGATCTGCATCGACATGCGATCATTTGCCTTGTCGATGCGCGTCTCGGTGATGCCGGTCGCGCTTTCCTGGTTCGCGAGGTCGTTGACCACTTCACCAAGCAGGTCGATCGCTCGCTCGAGGACGACCCGGCTTGCCGCGCTGCTCATGTCGCTGCTGATGAGCGCCGCAACCGTGGATGCAGCCATCGCAAGCTTCCTGAAGCCCGGAATGTTCGCGGATACCGAGGTCTGCGCGGTTTCGGTCAGAGTGATGCGCGATACGATCTGCTGATCGGTCGCCGACGACCAGACATCGTTCCAGCCGGTGCCGAGAAACTGCGGCTCGACCATTGTCTGGAGGAAATCGGTCATGTCCGCCGCCGCGATGTCCGCGGCCTGCGGGGCGTTCGGCGTGAAACCGAAATGCGTCTGGAAGGCGTCTTCGAAAGCCTGCCTGTTCGACGAGGCCGGATCGAGAAAATCGTTCATCGGTTTCACGTCGGTATTGATGCCCGCGAACAGATAGACGCCGCCTACATTGGTGTTCAGCACCGACGACATCATCGACAGCACGCCTTCGGCCGCCTTTTTCGCGATCGACGGATCGGAAGCGCCGGAGATCGCCGTGGTCAGCGTCGCGGTTAGCTCGCTCGCTTCCTTGTTCAACTGCTGCAGGATGAGCTGTGTCTGGGATAGGCGCGACGCAGCGAGTTGATTGGAGTCCTTGAGGCCTTCCAGCCGGTCTATCTCGCGATGCATCGACACCGAGATTCCCGTGCGGGCTCCCAGTGCCAGGCCCTTGTCTGCGACGGTCATCGTCGTCAGCTCTTTCTTCGCGATGACGAGATCGTTTTGCAGTCGGTTCGTTTGATACCGCAAGGCTTGCGATATCGCCTGAGATGAAACGAAAGAAACCTTCATGGTTTATCTCACAATATTCAGGAGAGTTTTGAGCATCTCGTCGATGATCTGCATCATCTTTGCCGACGCGGCATAGGAATGCTCGAGTTCAAGCATCAGCGCGAGCTCTTCGTCTCGGTTCACGCCGGTAACGTTCGACAGGGCTTCCGCCGTTCGGATCATCATCGCGCCCTTGGTTTCCGCTGCATCGGCTGCGGTCTTGCGGGCGTCCTCGAACCAGCTCACGGCTGCCGTCGAGTAATCGGTGAGGCTGAGGGAAACCGTCGTGCCGGCGACCGTTACGAAGCTGGCCGATCGGTCCATGGCCGTGGTGAAGCCGATCAGGCGATCCGAGAAGCTCGCATTGTTGGCGGGGTTGAAGTCGAACGCAACGCCGTCGCGAAGCGCTTCGGCATTGCCGCCCTGCAAAGGATCGATTCCGGCATGAAGGCTGATCTGGCCGGCAAGGCCCGTCACGACCGTTCCGTCTGCCGGGATTGCCGGCGCGCCAGACCATGTGCAGAGGCCGGCGACCGTGTTTCCGGGAGGGGCGGGGTTGGTCTCCGAGAATGCCGAGATGAGGCCGCGCGCGATCTCGTCCAACTGCTGCTGCATGCCGGTGGCGTAGGTGTCGCGCATCTGGACCATGGCAGCGAGGGAGCCGCCCGCGCTGGTGTTCGCCCCGGAAGCCTTTACGATCGGCACGCCATCGACAAAAATCCTGCCGCCGGTCGTGCCTGCCCCATAGGCTGCCGTCGGCTCGAAGGCGACATGGCGCGGCACAGTCTCGAACAGGGTGTTTCCGTCCGTCGTCACGATCATGAGATCGTTGTTCGACCGCGAGATCGTGGAGATCGGAACGAGTTCCGAAATCCTTTTCAGAAGTGTATCCCGCTTGTCTAGGGCATCGTTGACGTCGCGGCCTGCCGCCGTGCCGCCCTTGACCTCGTCGTTGATCGTCTTGAAGTCGGCCAGCAAGGCATTCAATTCGGCAACGCCTGTCGCGATCTGGCTGTCCATGTCGGTTCGGAAAGCCTGGATCGCCTTGGTGCCTTCGTTGAGGCTGCCGACAACCTGGCGCGCTGCCTCGACGGCATTGTCAGCCAGGGTGCGGTTGGACGGGGTCGAGGAGTAGAGCTGTATCGCCTCCTGCAGCTTTCCAATCATGGCTGCGGCCGAATTCACGTTGTCCACGCCGTTGACGGACGTGCTCAGGTGATCGAGGCCGCTCATGATCTTGCTCTGGGCGATGTAGCCGGAGAGCGAGGAAAGGTTCTGCTTGAAGAGAGCGTCGTCCGTCGCGCGGCGGATTTCCACCGCGCGGGAGCCTGGAGCCATCGAGGTCACGACCGCGGTGCGGCGTGAATAGTCGGCATTGTAGGCGTTGGAGATGTTTCGCGTCACGACGTTCGTCTGACGCTGGGAATTCAGGAGCGAGTTCTGCGCAATGTTAAGTGCAGTCGAAAGTGACATGTTCCCTCTATCCCTTACCCAACGCCTTCGTCGCTACCTCTTGAGGTTGACGAGGACGTCCATGAGGTCCGATCCGGTCTGGAAGACCTTGGAGTTCGCGGTGTAGTTGCGTTGCGACTCGATCATGTTCGTCAGTTCGGTCGCGATATCGACGTTCGAATTCTCGAGGGCGCCCGACACGATGTCGCCAAGTCCGCCCGAGCCTGCGAAGCCGATCTGGACATTGCCGGAATCAAGACCAGGCGAAAAAACATTGCCCGGAAGAACCTGGAGCTGGTCGGGGCTCTGCACGGTTGCCAGCGGAAGCCTGTAGAGTGGCGTGGTGGCGCCGTTTTTGTACTGCGCGTACACGATACCGTCCGTGCCGATCACGACCTTGTCGACTGCCGAAGGCGTATTGCCATTGAGATCGGCCGGTCCCTGAACGTATGACGAGGCAAGCTGCGTCATCCCGCTAAGATCGACTTCGACAACCTGCCCATTCAATGCAGAGAGATCGATGTCGATCTTGCTGAGAACGCTGGTGTCAAGCTTTCCAAGGGCGTCGAACGGCAGGGTCTCTGTCGCCACCGCAGGGGTGCCGTAGGGAAACGAGCTGGTTGCCGTCGCATCGGGCTGATAGAAGACCGACATCTCCCATTCGTTGTCGCCCATCTTCTGGAAATAGATGTCCAGAAGCACTTCCTCGCCGACATTGTTGACCGCGGTCAATGACGCCTTCACGACCGAACCCGATTCAATGGCGGCTTCCAGGCCGGCTGGCGGGGTCGTTGGATTGTCGGCCAGACGCGGTGTCGGCCAGGCGTCGGCGCTATAGGGGAGGTTACCGCTGAAAAAGCCGGAGGTAGATGGCGTTGCGCTGAGCGACTGGCCGGAAATCTGCACCGGCTCCAGGCCTGCAAAGCCGTTGGCGACCGGGCTTGGGATACCGTTCTCGTAGTTGTAACCCATCAGATAGAAGCCGGCGGCGTTGACGAGGCGGCCATTGCCGTCAGGTACGAATGAGCCTGCGCGAGACAGGAAAGGCTGGCCGTTCGAATTCTGAACGACAAAGAAGCCGTCACCCTTCACCGCGAGGTCGGTGGCGGAGGTTGTGTACTGGAGGTTGCCGGCTTCGGAAATTGCGTAACGCACCTGGGTGGCGACGCCGCCGGAGACATAGCTCGTACCGGCATTCGGGATCACGAGCGAGGAGAACTCGACGCTGGCGCGCTTGTAGCCGTTCGTGCCGGAGTTGGCGATGTTGTCGGCGACCGTGCCGAGACGTGTCGACTGCGCCGCCATGCCGGATACGCCCGTGCGCATCATTCCATACAAGCTCATTGGGAGTTCTCCTCAAGATTCAGACCGCTCCAGCTGAGGCTAGTCGATCTGTCTTGCGTGAAGCTGGCTATGGCGCGGCGCAGTCGGCAGAAATCCGGCCGGTTCGCTGGCGCCATCGCCGCGTACATCAGGTGATGAGCCGGTAGCCGAGGAACCGCTTGGAATCGATCGGGTCGAAGCCGAGCTTCCCGCGAAGTTTCTTGCGCAGCTTGCTGATGTGGCTCTCGACCACGTTCTCCTCGACCTCTTCGTCGAAGATGCCGTAGATCGCGTTGAAAACCTGCGTCTTGGTCACGCGGCGGCCGGCATTGCTCGCAAGGAATTCGAGAATGCGGCGTTCGCGGCGCGGCAGCGGCAATGGCTCGCCGGAAATCTCCGGATCGCGGCCATCGACGAAGATACGCATCTCGCCGAATTCCGAATAGGGCTTCTCATCCTGAAAGCGCCGGCTGATCGCCGAGATGCGTGCCAGGATTTCCCGAATGTGTACCGGCTTGCGAATGACGTCATCGACGCCGGATTCGAACAATCGAAGCGTGTTCTCAAGGGAGTGCTGGTCGCTCAGCGCAATGACCGGTGCCGAGGTACGGTCACGGATCCTGCGTGGTGAAACCAGGTCGCTGGAGCACTCGCCGATGAGGAATGCGCGCACGGCCTTGAGGTCGTGTTCGTCCACCGTCGAGACCCATTCCCCGAACTCGTGCGACCCAAATCCGGCGCTTGCCACGCCTTCCCGGTCGAAAAGTGAATTGAATCCGTCTTTTACGAGCTCTCGCTCGTCAACTACTACTATCATCGGCCCGCCCTCCGAATCAGTTGATCTTAACTGTGGATAAAGGGGTAACCGGCGTGAGGAATCAGCGACAACCGTAATTTCTTGTAGCTGGTTTCTTGGGAGTCTTAGTTTGCGTGGGAAGTTTGGGAGGAGGTCGGTCGAGGCGATTCGCTCATCATGTCCACCCGGACGCGATGCAACCTATGAGTTGCAGAAGTCGCGCGCAGGCGGGGTCCATTTTCCAAAGCCGGTTGCGACCATGTTGGTGATGACACGGCAGACGTAGCGCTTCTGCGCGGGGTCGTTGTCCGGGCCTGCATGATACCGTGCGACGGCCATCGACCACGTATCGTGCCTGCGCTTGAGTTGCACGAGGAAGCGCGCGGCGTAGTCGACGTTCATGCGCGGATCGAGCATCTGGCCGACATTCGCGAACTGATCCGCGTGGTAATGATGGTTGATCTGCATGCATCCCAGATCGATGAGCTTTACGCCGGCGCTGCGTGCGGCGGAGAACTCGCGAACCGCTTCCTGCTGCGATCTGGCGAAGACGGCACGGCCCGCAATGTTGAGCGCGTAGGGCTGAAGACTGCCTTTGCGGCCCGTTTCGGTGAGGCCCACGGCGTAAAGAATGCCTGGCGGCACGCCATACCGCTCCGACGCGCGGAGGATTTCCGCCTCGCAGGCGTTGCCCGCCGCTTGGGCGGACAGGACCGTCGAGCTAGATATAGAGATCGCTGCCAGAGCGATCCGCAGGGGCTTCGCCAGGCGCATGCCGGCCTCCTTCACCATGTCGCCCGGCCGCATTGCGTTCGCCCTGCTGCCTTGCGCCATTCTCGCTCTGTGCCTGCTGGTTGGACATCGAGTGCTCGCGCCCGCCCATGCCTTGCTGGGCGGATGAGTTGGTGGCGGGCGCCTGCTGGATCGTAACCTTCTCGACGTCGAACCCGACCGCGCGAAGCGCCTTGATGATCGTGTCGCTGTCTGCCGTGAGCTTCTGGTGGGCTTCTCTCGACTCGACTCGGACTGCAATCAGGAGTTGCGTTCCTGAGGTGGTGAGTCGGGCTGTGACCATGCCCAGTTCGGCAGGATTCAACTGAATTTTGAGCGAATTGACCCCATGTGCCTGCCCGGGCGTTCTCTGGAGGACATCGGGATCCTGCGCGACGGCGCGCCAGGTGGGTTCGCTTTCGATCGCGGAGACGAGGCCGGCGGTGGTCACATTTGTTTGCGGGACGACCTGCGCGGGCGCTACGGCGTTGTTTGAGCCCAAAACCGTGACACGGGCAGCAAGCGGATCGGTCGTCGGAGCTGTTTGCGCAGGCTTTCCACCGCCCCCGGCGTTCAGCGCAGGGATCGCGGGCTTGCTGCTCGCATCCTGTGGCTTTTCGGCAACAGATGTCGGTCGATCAACCGCATCCGCCGTCAGAGTCCCGACAGCTGAGGCAGGCGGTCTGATTTGGGTGGCGCTATTGCCGTTGGAGATGCCCTTGGAAGCGGCGGGTTCCTGTCGCTCGCGCGCGGGGATGGCCATCTGGATTTCCGCGCCGACCGACGCGACACGCGGCGCGTCCTTCGTGGCTGTCGCGATAGTCTGGCTGGGAGGGGGGCCTTCGGCATCGAGCGTGCCAGCCACTTTCGCCAATGCTGCTTTGGCCTCGTTCGCGGCAGGCTGCTGTTCAGCCTTCGCCGGGTGTGCATCACCATCCGGCTTGGCTGCAATGAACGCGTTGAGGATCGAAAGGGTCGAAGGCTCCCGCGACGGCACTTCCACAGCGGCGATCGCGTCCAGCGCGCCGGCTTCGTCGTCTGGTCGAAGCTCGGGGGGCAGCGCATCAGCCTGTGGCTCGGGAGTATCGATGTCGCCGACCAATGCGGGGTTCACGCCGAAGCGTTTGGCGAATTCGGGCGCCTTCCAGACCGGCTGCTTGTCATCGGTGTCGGTCGTGCCGGTCTTGGCGTCCCGCTTGCCGGGGCGCATCGAGAGCGCGTCGTCGAAGGTCTCAAGCCTCGCGTCGCCGTCCTTTGGGTCCTTGGCCGTGTGCCCACCAGCGGCCTTCTGAGGCGTGGGCGCAGTTGCGAAATTGACGTTCACTGCGATTGTTCCTCCAGCATCTTGTCGATCGCATCCAGCTTCGCGCGGGCCGCCGCGACGATGTCGTCCGTCTCGCCCGAACCTTCGGCTGGCGCTTCCACGCCGGCTTGCATGTTTTCGTTGTTACGAACCCGGTCGAGCGGAGCCACGGTGGGCTTATCGACGGGCGCTACCACTTCGGCCGCCACTGATCGGGCCGCTTCCAGAAGCGCACGATCTGCCCGCGAAAGCTGGGTCGCATCGAGATCCTCCAGCTTCGCGAGAACCTCCTGCACGGTCTCCGAGGTGACCGAAGAGATGCTTGAATAAAGTTCGCTCCGCGCCGTGTGAACGGTCGGGCTTTCCTCGTCGTAGCTTTTCGCGCGGCTCGATGCGAAGTCCAGAAGAGCGGCATCACCGTCGATGGCGGCGCGTCGCGCCAGACGCAGATAGACCGTCTTGGCCTGTTCCCGCGACATCCAGGCGATCGTCTGCTCGATGCGAGCCAGATCAAGGTCCGTCCGCTTCAGTTGGAGGATGCCGGAAACGAACGCTTCGGCGAACTGGCTGGCATAGGGAGAGCGCAGGAACCTGCGCGCGTATTGCTCGGAGGCCGAGAGGAAGACCTCGGCGTCGCTCGAACTCACGGCAAGCGAGATCGTGCGTCGCAGCGCGGCCTCCTCGACGAGTGTTCCCGGACCGAGCAGCCGCGCCCTGTCGAGCGTCGCGATACCGGATTTCGCGTCCTCCAATGCGGCGACGGAGCCCTTGATGAGCGACAGGAACGCGCCGAGTTCGGGCTGGTGGGTTTTTGGGTCGACGGTGCTCATTGCCGAGCGCGCCAGAGCCATGTCTCCGGTCAGATAGCCGAGTACGCCCGTACCGAGCTGGTGCTCCATGTCCGGCAGTTCGATCCGTCGCATAAGACCGGCGACGGTTGATGGGTTGCCGCCGCTCATCGCGTAGACGAGCAGGGCATCGAAGTTCCGCCGATCGGCGAACTCTTCGTCTCCCGAACTTCGGAACCGGCCATCGATCATCTCGAGGAGCTTCTTTTGCATGGGCAGGGCCGCGTGATCGCCTCCGGCGATGCGGTCCTGCACAAGCTGAAGCGAGCGCACCATCTGATATGGCTGAAGCTCGCTTGCCGCCTCGTCCGACCACGCGCTGCCGGTGCTCAGCGCGATGAGCGCTGCGGCACCCAGTGCACGGCTGCGCAGTCTGGTCACCCGCCTGCCTCCAGGAAGATTTCGATGCGGCGGTTGGCATCCGCAAGCGGATCGTCGGCGATCTTCAACTCGCGATCCGCGAAGCCCGCGACTTCCCTGATGCGGTTCTCCTCCATGCCGCCACGGACGAGCATGTAGTAGGCCGCGTGGGCGCGCGCAGTCGAAAGACGCCAGTTGTCGTAGTTCTCATTGCGGAACGGGCGGCCATCGGTATGCCCGTTGATCCTGATCCTGCCCGCATGCTCGCTCAGCGTCTGGCCGATGCGCTCCATGGCACGCACGAGTTCGCCGCGCGGGACCGCGGAGCCGACCTCGAACATGCCGTAGTTGAGTTCGTCGGTAACGGAGATGAGCACGCCTTCGGCGCGCGCGGTCACCGAAATCGTCTTGTTCAACTCGGAATTCCGGCCGAAAGCCTCGAGAATCTCGTCACGGATCTGCTCGGCCAGCCTGGCGGTCTGTGGCGCGACGGCTTGATCCACCGATTCCGGCTCGGTCGGCGCCTGCTCGGAAACGGATGACATGGTTTCCGCCTCGGCGGCAGCATCGGGCGCGTCGGGAGCAGGCTCGCCGACACCGGGCAGAGCCTGTTCCGCGAGCGTCGCGATTTCTGCTTCGACCGCAGCCTCGGCCTCGCGAATTTCGTCTGCGGTCGACACCGACCTCTCGCGGAAGACGTCGAGCTCCGGGTCGTCCGATTGCGCGATTTCCTGAGACCAGAAGTCCGGCGCGAACGGGTCGCGATAGGATTCGCCACCTTGCGCACCGGTCGCCGGGCCTGACGTCTGCGCTCCGCCGTCACCTTCGGTCGATATGTTCTGAAGCATCGCGGTCTGCTGCGCGATTTCCGCAAGCACCGCGTACGGGTCGGAGAAGAGATGCCGGTCGGAGGGTTCGAGCCTGTCCGACTGGTTGGTCGAACTCTCTTGCTGGCCTGGACCGGATCTATTGTTCTCGATCACGTCCTGCGTATGCGGATCCAACTGTGCGTCAGGCTCTCGGTTCGCCTCGGGATTGGTCTCTTCTCCCGGGTCGCTGAGGCCCTTTTGCGACGGCGCGGCATCGACCAGCGTCATCGGGTTGAAGTAGCTGGCGATTGCGGCCTTCGTCTCCTCGTTGGATGCATTGACGAGCCACATGACGAGGAAGAAGCACATCATCGCGGTCATGAAGTCGGCAAACGCGATCTTCCACATGCCGCCGTGATGACCGTCCTCGAGGTCGTTGTTGCGCCGCTTGACGATGATGATCTCGCGGCGTGAGTCTTCGCCGTCGAACGCGCTCATGCGAGCACCTCCGACAGTGCGGTAGACCACTCGGCCAGACGCGTTTCGAAGACGCTGTCGTCGATCGTTACCGAAAGGTCGAAGCCTGCGCTTTCCGAGAAATCGAATTGGTCGGCATGGGCCGGCAGTTTCATTTTCAGCGCCTCGTAGAGCGGCATGCTGCCTTTGACGCGTATGCGGACAGCTTCGTCATCGTGCAGGGCTTCGCGAATGATTTCGGAGAGACGCTCCAGCGAGCGCTCGCGCATGTCGTCGGTCAGAAGAGAGCCGAGGATGCGGGCGGTCACGGCGCTCGTCAGATCGACGATTCGCGCTTCCATCTCCTCGATCCCGGCCTGAATCCTGATGCTGGCCTCTTCCGCGAAGTTCTTCTGGAATTCCATCAGTTCTTCCGCGTGCCGGTCGCGCTCGATCTGGAGCATGTCCGCATGCTCGCGCTCGAGCCGTTCGGTCAGTGCGGCTTCGGCCTGCGCAACCGCATCCGCGACCAGCGAGTCGATATCGACCTCGGTCGTCGCGGCGCCGTCGAAAGCCGATACCTCGGCTTCATCCATCGCAAAGCTCGGAGGTGCGGCGTAAACGCTGGCAACCGGCCGGGGCCGGGCACCGAAATCCTTCAGCGCGTTTGCGAGAGCGTTTGCTGGCATCAAGCCGCTAGCTCCTGATTGGCCCATTTGCGCAGGATCAGCGCGGAGCGCTCCTCGTTGAGATCAACCATCTGTGCGAGACGATCCTGCGGCGCCGGCTTCAGCTTGAAGCGGATGTCGTTGGCCATATGGTCGGGGAAGGGGCCACCCAACGGGTCCGACATTCCGCCCTGAAGCTGCATCGCGTCGAGCGGATTCGGCAGCGAGAGCTGGATGTCGTCGAAGTTCATCGCGTCAGCCGTCTCATTCTGCTTCGTGACGGCGGCGACCATCGGACGGAGGCCGAACCAGGAGACGAGGAACACGACCACAACGAAGGCGAGCGCGTTGATCATCGTGCCGGTATGACGGCCTGCGGCCTCCAGCCAGGTCGGCGCTACCATCTCGACACCCTCGGCGCTGTCGAGGAATTCAACCGACGTGACGTTGATGACGTCGCCGCGCGCCGCGTCGAAACCGGTGGCCGACGAGACGACGGACTGGATTTCGGCGATCCGCTCCTGCAGCAATTCGGGCGTGGCGTTCTCGCCCATCACCGCCATGATGCGATCGCGATTGACGACGACCGCGATCGACAGGCGCGATACGGAATAGCCGTTGCTGACGGTCGCGATGCGCTTCGAGTTCAGCTCGTAGTTCGTCGTTTCCTCGCGGCGTTCGCGCTGCTCGGACGAGGCGGGGCCCTGGCCGGCTTCCACCGTTTCCTCGGGAAGGTTCTGCTGCACGGTCGTGGGCGGTGCGGCCTGTGTCTGGTTGGCCTGGTCGTTGGCGCGAACCACTTGGACCGAGCGCTCCACGCGCGATTCCGGATCGAAGATCGTCTCTTCGGTCTGGCGGCTGTCGGTGTTGACGTCGGCCTTGACGCTCGCGCGGAAATTGTCGGGCCCGAGATAGGGCGCCAGCGCGCGACGGATGTTTTCCTCGATCTGCGTCTCAACGGTACGTTCGACGGAAAGCGACCGGGCGAAGCTGTTGTTGGACGGATCGTCGCCGGTGGCGAGCAGGTCGCCGGAGGAGTCGAGGATCGTCACCTTGTCTGCCGCGAGCCTCGGGACCGCTGCGGCGACCATGTGCCGGATCGCGTTGGCTGCCTTCAGGCCATCGGCTTCCGATGCGCGGATGACGACCGAGGCGGTCGGAGCCTGCTCTTCGCGCCTGAAGCTTGCGCGTTCTGGCATGACGATGTGGACGCGGGCCGACTTGATGCCGGAGATCGACTGGATCGTGCGCGCGATTTCGCCTTCGAGCGCGCGGACGCGGGTCACTTCCTGCATGAAGGATGTCAGGCCGAACGAGCCGACATTGTCGAAGAGTTCGTATCCGGCGTTGCTGCTCGTCGGCAGGCCGCGCTCTGCGAGCAGCATGCGCGCCTGGCCTGTGCTGCCGACGGGCACGGTGACGCTCGTGCCATCGCTGGAGACGTCGTAGCGGATGCCGGATTCGCTGAGAACGGAGCCGATCTGGCCGACATCGTTGCGGTCGAGCCCGACATAGAGCGTCTCGTAGGTCGGACGGTTGAGATAGAGCGAGGCGGTCAGGATGACCGCGATCACCGTCGCGCCGACGCCGCCAAGCATGGCGAGACGCTTCGGGCCGAAGCTGCGGAGGTTGTCGATGATGGACTGGATCTGTTGTGGCAAGGCTTCGCGCTCCGAATTTCGGCTCTCCCAGAATAGGCGGCGAAGCTTGTGCGAAAATGAAATCGGGCCGCGACGGATCGCGGCCCGAATTTCTTGGCGGTGACTGGCTTACTGGCGGAACAGCGAGAGGATGTTCTGCGCGTTGGAATTCGCGATCGACAGGGACTGGATGCCGAGCTGCTGCTGCACCTGAAGCGCCTGCAGCCTGGTGGATTCCTTGTTCATGTCGGCATCGACGAGTTGGCCCACACCACGGTCGATGGAGTCCATCAGGTTGGAGCCGAAATCCTTCTGCAGGTCGATGCGTTTCTTGGCCGCGCCGATCGAGGTGGCCGCATCGGTCATTTCCTTCAGTGTCGCATCCACGACGGAAAGCATGTCCTTGAGCTGGTCGTCGCTGTAACCCGAGACGGACAGGGACGCGACGGCATAGCCGTCGGTGGCTTCCGCGTCCGCGCCGGGTGTCGCCGGAGCCTCTGCCGTGTCGTCGCGCTTGCCGGTCGAGGCCAGGCGGAGGCCTTCGAGCAACCCCTTGGTTTCATTCGTCGTGGCCGCATCGTCATAGAGCTTGATGCGGTCCACGTCGATTTCGATCATGCCGAGTTCGATCGCGCCGGTATGGCCGCGCGAGAAGGACGAGACGATCTCGACGGGGCGGTGGACACCCTCCGCTGGATGACCGTTTGTTTCGGACGCGTTGACGGCGAGCCAATTCTGCCCGCTGAATGTCGCCGAGCGCGCCATCGATTCCAACTGGGCCTGTATGGCGGATATTTCTTGCTGGATCTGATCCTTGCCGCTGGGATCCTTTCCGATGGCTGCCAGAATTTTCTGCCTCATATCGCTGACGAGGTCGAGCGTGCTTTCCAGCGCCGTGTAAGCCGTGTCCACGCGGCTCGCGCCTAGCCCCAGAGTGTCCTGAACGGTGGCGAGGACTTTGTTGTCGGAGCGCATGGTGGTCGCGATGGACCAGTAGGCGGCGTTGTCCTTGGCCTCGGCCACGCGCAGGCCGGTCGAAATGCGGCCCTGGACCACCGCCAGTGCCTTGTTGGTGACATGCAGCGACTGAAGCGCCGTCATTGCCGATGGATTTGTGTTGATGCTCGCCAAGTGCCGCCCCTCTATGCCGAAACCAATGGTTAACCATAGCTAGGCTTTTACGGTTAACTGTTGGTTAAGGCGGGGAGTGGTCGTTAAGGATTTGTAGAAGCGCGAACAGGAAAGGCCGCGTGTGAAACACGCGGCCTTTCTCGATCATCGGGCTGCTTGTCCGGGACCTTATCCGCGGAAGAGCGTCAGGATGTTCTGCGTGCTGGAGTTGGCGATCGAGAGCGCCTGGATACCGAGCTGCTGCTGGACCTGGAGGGCCGCCAGACGTGCCGACTCGGCGTTCATGTCGGCATCCACGAGCTGGCCGATGCCGCGGTCGATGGCGTCGATCTGCTTCGCGGTGAACGACGACTGCGACTCGATGCGCATCTTCTGCGCGCCGTAGGTAGCGGCTTGCGACTTCATCGCGTCGAGCGCGGCCTGCGCGGTGTCGAGATCGGTGATGCCGTCCACTTCAGTCGACAGGTCGTAGGCCGCGAGGGTCAGTATCTGGAGCTTCTCGGTGTCGGCCGCAGTGCCGATGTAGCCGCTGACGACGTCGACTGGGGTGCCGCCGTCCTTGAGCAGGTTCTGGCCCTCGAAATTGGCGTTGTCGGCGATCGCGGTGATCTGCTCCTTGAGCTGGGTCAGTTCGGCATCGACTGCGTCCTGATCGATTCCGTCGGTGCCGCCGGTGACATACTTGCCCAGCATCTCGGTGACTTTGTCGATGGCTTCCTGGAGGGCGGTGTAGGTGGTGTCGAGGATTGCCTTGCCGAAGCCGAGCGAATCCTGGACGGCCGACAGCGCCTTGTTCTGCGCCTTCATGCCGGTCGCGATCGACCAGTAGGCGGCGTTGTCGGAAGCCTCGGAGATGCGCAGGCCGGTGGCGATGCGGTTCTGGGTGGTGGCGAGGTTCTTGTTGGTGGACGAAAGGGTCTGGAGCGCCGTCATTGCGGACGCGTTGGTCAACAGACTGGTCATGATTTTACGCCTTGTAACTCGATACTTGACAGCATGCCGGATGTCCGGCGAGGCGGCGCGGCGTCATGCCACCGGAGCTAAAAATCCCGGCCCGTCCTTCGAGGTCGTTTATGAAGAAGAATGGCTAATCCCGGGCTAAGAAACATGGTTAACAATTTCTATTTTATGGCTTTTTTTAACCATGACTGTCGGGAGCGTGCGTCCAAAAAGCAGAAGGCCGCGCTCCGAAGAGCGCGGCCTGCAAGATTTGTCGGAACCCGTTTTGGCGGGCTTCGATCCGCTTAACGGAAGAGCGACAGGATGTTCTGCGTGCTCGAGTTGGCGATCGAGAGCGCCTGGATGCCGAGCTGCTGCTGGACCTGAAGGGCCGACAGACGTGCCGACTCGGCGTTCATGTCGGCATCCACGAGCTGGCCGACGCCACGATCGATGGCGGCGATCTGCTTCGCGGTGAACGACGACTGCGACTCGATGCGCATCTTCTGCGCGCCGTAGGTAGCCGCCTGCGACTTCATCGCGTCGAGCGCGGCCTGTGCGGTGTCGAGATCGGTGATGCCGTCCACCTCAGCCGCAAGGTCAAAGGCGGCGAGGGTCAGCGTCTGGAGCTTCTCGGTGTCGGCCGCGGTGCCGATGTAGCCGCTGACGACGTTGACTGCGGTGCCACCGTCCTTGAGCAGGTTCTGGCCCTCGAAATTGGCGTTGTCGGCGATCGAGGTAATCTGCTCCTTGAGCTGGGTCAGTTCGGCATCGACTGCGTCCTGGTCGATACCATCGGTGCCGCCGGTGACATACTTGGACAGCATGTCGGAGGTCTTCTCGATGGCTTCCTGGAGAGCGGTGTAGGTGGTGTCGAGGATTGCCTTGCCGAAGCCGAGCGAATCCTGGACGGCCGACAGCGCGCTGCTCTGAGCCTTCATGCCGGTCGCGATCGACCAGTAGGCGGCGTTGTCGGAAGCCTCGGCAACGCGCAGGCCGGTTGCGATACGGCCCTGCGTGGATGCGAGGTTCTTGTTGGTGGACGAAAGGGTCTGCAGCGCCGTCATTGCGGACGCGTTTGTCAGCAGGCTGGTCATGATTTTACGCCTTGTAACTCGATACTCATCAGGCATGCCGGGTTTTCACCGGCGAAGTAGCGTGGCGTCATGCCGATCGGCTGGAGTCCCCAAACTCCGATCTGCCCCTCGACGCCAACCTACGACGCCAAAGGCTGAAAAACGCATAAGAAACAAGGTTAACGACCCGCTACCGGGCGTATGGTAAACAATTGGGAAATTTACGTTTTCGGGCTCAGGCGAACGAGCGCACGAGGCTTCCGACAAGCAGGTTCCAGCCGTCGATCAGGACGAAGAACAGGATCTTGAACGGGAGCGACACCACCACCGGCGGCAGCATCATCATGCCCATCGACATCGTGATCGTGGCAACGATCAGGTCGATGACCAGGAAAGGCAGGACGATCAGGAACCCCATCTCGAAGCCGCGCCTGATCTCCGAGATCATGAAGGCGGGGATGAGGATGCGGAAGTCGGCGCTTTCGATCTGGATGTCCGCCTGATCGCGCTCGCGCGCGAGGTCGGCGAAGAGGTCGAAGTCCCGGTCGCGCACATTTGCGACCATGAAATCGCGGAAGGGTTCGGCGATGCGTTGGATCGCCTCGCCTTCCTCGATCTGGTTGTTGACGAGCGGCTGCACGCCTTCGTTCCAGGCACGGTCGAAGGTTGGCGTCATGACGTAGAAGGTCATGAACAGCGACAGGCTGATCAGGATCAGATTGGCCGGCGTGGATGGCAGCCCAAGGCCCGAGCGCAGGATCGAGAAGACGATGATGAAGCGCGTGAAGCTCGTCACCATGATCAGGATGCCGGGCGCCAGCGACAGGATCGTCAGCAGGCCGAAGAGCTGGATGATCGAACCGATCGTCGAGCCTTCGAGCTGACCCGTCAGGCCGCCCAAATCGAGCTGCTGCGCCGAAGCCTGCCCGATGGCGATGAGCAGGAAGAATGTGGCAAGGGCGATCCGTCTCATTCGAACAGCAGCGTTCTGATGAGGATGCCCGTCACCTTGCCTTCGCTGCGGATACGTGCGCGCTCCTCGAGATCGGCGCGCAGATGCTGGAAGCCGCTCGGGCCTTCGACCTGATGGATTTTCACCGTCCGCAGATAGGCCAGGATATCCTGGTGGATTGTCTGCGAGATCAGGAGATCGGTTTCGCCCTCGAAGACGAGCGCGAGTTCGAGGCGCGCCCAGGTTCCGGTGGGACCGGCGAGGTTCGTCGTGATCGGCTCGAGATAGACGACGCCCATCGCTTGATGCGCTTCGGCAAGACGAACTTCGCTGGCTTGCGCCGTGGCATGCTCCCCTGCCGGCACGGCGGGCGCCTGCTGTCCGACGAGATACATGCCCGAGCCCCAGCCGATGCCGATCGCCAGGACCGTAAGTCCGGCAAGCAAGGCGATCTGGAGGCCCATCGAGGGGTCCTTCTTGATCGGGGCTGTATCGTCGATGATGGCCAAGTCAGGGGTTCCGCAGCTTAGAAGGGCAGGACGTTGTCGACGATCTGGTGACCCCAGCCCGGCTGTTGCACCTCGGTCAGGCGACCGCGGCCGCCATAGGAGATGCGGGCTTCGGCGATGCGCTCATACGAGACCGTGTTCATCGCGCCGATGTCGGATGGCCGCACGATGCCGCTGATGTTGAGGACGCGGAGCTCCGCATTGACGAGAACCTCCTGCGAGCCGGTGATGACGAGGTTGCCGTTCGGCAAGACGTCGGTCACGACGGCCGCGACAGAGAGCCTGATGTTTTCCGACCGCTCGGTCGCGCCTGTGCCCTTTGAGCGGGTCGCTGAATCGACATCGATGTCAGCCGAGCCGGAGGTGCCGATCCAGTTCCAGCCGGCGGCGGCTGCGACACCTATCCCGCGTTGTCCTGTACGGCTGCGCTCGGACTCGTTGCGGAACCGTGCGCGGTCGTTGATACTGATCTCGACGGTCAGGATATCGCCTGCGCGCAGGGCCCGTGCGTCGGTGAAGAACTTGCTCTGGCGGTCATCCCACAGCGAGTATTTCTTGACCTGCTGTGGAGGTGGCGCCGGATAGCTGTAGGCGGATTTCGGGTCCAGCCCCACCCCATAGCCGACAGGCGACAGCGCGGGAGGCTGATTGATCGCATCGCCGGACGGCGTCGTGCAGCCCGATACCGCGAGTGCTCCGAGGAGAATGAGCGACCTGTAGATCATGTCGGATCCTGTGGGCGTGCCGCGCTGGCCATGATGCCTGTCAGCGCTGCGGCAGCCTTGCTGTCCATTTCGTTGAGGATGATGCCCGCCTGGCGTGCCTGCAGTTTCATCAGGATGCCGGCTGCGAGTTCGACGTTGACCCCGGCGAGGCGCTCTGCTGCCGCGTCGGGGCGCATGCGCGAGTAGATTTCGACGAGGTTGCCTTCGGCCTTCGCAAGGAAGTCGTTCCGGCGCTGGAGCCACGATTCGTATTCCTCGCGCTTCGATTCGAGCGTTGCGATGCGCTGGTCGATATCCTTCTGGAGCATTTCCATCTCGCTCTTCTGAAGGGCGTAGCGGCGATCGCGCGCGGCGTCCGCGATGTTCGAGCAGAAGCGGCGGATGTCCTCGTCGACCTCGCCGGCCACGGCCGTGACGGTTTCGATCGCCTGCGTCGCCGCCGGCGTGCCGCCGAAAACGAGCGCCCCGAAAACGATGCCGGCGCCGCCTGCGAATACTGAGCGTCCGCGTGATGCGAGTTGGGAGAGGAGGGTCATCGCCATTCCTATTGCAGCACGAGTTCGGCCTGCAGCGCACCGGCAGACTTGATGCCCTGAAGGATTGCAATGATGCCGTCGGGCTTCACGCCGAGCCGGTTGAGGCCCGAGACCAGCGTGTCGAGATCGGGACCGTCGAGCATTGCCACGCGGGCATCGGGCTGGCCTGCTTCGATCGCTGTGAAGGGCTCGATTTCGGTTTCTCCGCGCGAGAACGGATCCGGCTGGATAACGCGCGGCATTTCCGTGATGCGCACCGTCAGCGTGCCGTGGCTGATGGCGACGCGCGAGATGCGGACCTGCTGGCCGATGACGATGGTCCCGGTCCGTTCGTCTACGACGACGCGGGCGGGCGCGTCGGATTCGACGACGATGTTCTCGAGCTCGGCAAAGAAGCGCGCGGCCGAGATGTTGGCCGGCCTGGTGATGAGGACCGTGCGCGCATCCTGCTCGCTCGCCACGCGCTTGCCGAAGCGGTTCCGTGCGTATTCGTTGATCGCGTCGGTGATGCGCACCGCGGTCGAGAAATCCGGATTGCGAAGCTGCAACGTGAGCGTGGTATCGCTGCTGAAGGAGGCCGGAACCTGCCGTTCGACGATCGCGCCGTTCGGCACGCGTCCGCCGGTGGGGACGCCTTGCGTCAAGGTCTCCGCCTGGCCTTGCGCCGAAAATCCCGACACGATGACGGGTCCCTGGCCGACCGCGTAGATTTCGCCGTCCGGCGCGCGCAGCGGCGTCATGACGAGCGTGCCGCCGGCCAGCGATGTCGCATCGCCCATGGACGACACGCTGATGTCGATGCGGGCGCCCGACTGCACGAAGGGCGGAAGGTTGGCGGTGACGATGACCGCGGCGACGTTCTTTGCACGCGATGCCCCGCCTCGGGTCGATACACCGAGATTCTCGAGCATGGCGCGCATCGACTGCTCGGTGAACGGCGAGTTGCGCAGGCCGTCGCCGGTGCCTTGCAGGCCGATGACGAGGCCGTAGCCGACGAGCTGGTTGTCGCGTGCGCTCTGCAGCATTGCGACATCCTTGATCCGGGAGGTCACGAAGCCCGCACCCGACAGTCGGTCGTCGCGATAGACGCCGCCATAGGCCGCGCCGCCATAGACTTCCGGGCCACCCGGAAGCGCTTCGTCGGCATGGGCGAAGCCGCTCATGCCCAGTCCGATCACGAATGCGGCGACGATCGAGCGGATCATGAGGAGGACACCCGGATGGTGCCGTCGGCCATGACGACACCGCTGAACACCACGCCGCTGTCGATGTTGCGGACGCGAACCATGTCGCCGGCGGCGCCGGACTGGAGCGGGACGCCCGAGATTGCGATCTGCAGGCCGCCATGCACGAACATGACCTGGACGGGAGCGCCGGTCTCGACCAGATAGGCGTCGCGAACCGAGCCGACCGCGATCATGCGGCCGGGCAGAAGGGTGCGGCGCGCTACCTTACCGTCGAGTTGCTGCATGCCCACGACGACCGAACTCGGGTTCTTCAACTGGCGCCGCAGGGGCACTTCCTCCAGCGCATCCGCCGAGATCGTCTCGCCGGGATAGATGATGCGCGTCGGAATGATCACCGTCTCCTGCGCGAAGGCGGGCAGCGTGGCCGCCGCCAGCGGAGCCAGCGCTGCCGCAAGCAGGGTCGTGCGCAGGAAGCGGCGCATCATCGGTCCTATCTCATGCCTTGGGTGATGGTCGCAGCCATTTCGTCGGCCGCCTTGATGACCTTGGAATTCATTTCATAGGCGCGCTGTGCGGAGATCAGCTCGGTGATTTCCTTCACCGGATCGACGTTGGACGATTCCAGGTAATACTGCTCGATCGTGCCGAAGCCGGGATCGCCGGGAATGCCGACATTGGCAGCACCCGATGCCGGCGTTTCCTGGAACAGGTTGTCGCCCAGTGGCGCGAGGCCGGATTCGTTGGAGAAGTTGGCAAGCGAGAGCTGGCCGAGGTCCTGGAGTTCCAACTGGTCGGAGAAGCGCGCGAAGAACTGGCCCGACTTGTTGATGATGACCTCGACTGCCTCGCCGGGAATGACGATGCCGCCGGCGACGAGATAGCCGTCGGCCGTGACCAGTTCGCCTTCCGCATTGGTGTTGAAGGCGCCGGCGCGCGTAAACAGCGCTTCGCCGTTCGCGCCTTCGACCTGAATCCAGCCTTGGCCCGCGACGGCGACGTCAAGCTTGTTGCCGGTGTTGGTGAGCGCGCCCTGGACATGCACGTTGCGGATCGCGGTCGTCTTGACGCCGAGGCCGACATGGGAGCCTTCCGGCACCAGCGCCTGGTTCGCCCGGTTGGGGACGCCCTGCAGGCGCTCGACCTGATAGAGAAGGTCGGAGAATTCGGCGCGCGCGCGCTTGAACCCCGTCGTGTTGATGTTGGCGATGTTGTTCGCGATGACCTCGAGATTGGTCTGCTGCGCGTTCATGCCGGTGGCGGCGATTGCGAGTGCTTTCATCTCAGTTTTCCTCAGATCGCCATACGGCTGACTTCGAGATACGCGCTGACGATCTTGTCGCGGATGGCGACCGCCGCTTGCAGCGTCTGCTCGGCGCTCATTACGGCGTCGACCACTTCGCGGGTCTCGAGGTCGGCACCCTGAAGTGCCTTCAGGGACATGCTTTCGGCGTTATGAAGCTTGCCGACGGCGGTTTCGGAGGCTGCGGTCAGCGCCGCGCCGAAAGACATTTCCGGGTTGACGGTGGCGGGGCTCATGCCCGGGCCGGCGATCTTGGCGAAGCCGTCGAGCCCCCCGACCGCGGAGGCCGATTTTTCTACGGCTGTTAGTCCCTGGATCATTACTGGCCTCGCATCAGGTCGATGGTCATGGAAATGAGTTCGCGTGCCTGCTTGATCGATTGCAGGTTCGCTTCGTAGCTGCGGTTGGCCTCGCGCATGTCGGCCATCTCGATCAGCACGTTGACGTTGGGCATCTTGACGTAGCCGAGCTCGTCGGCCGCCTCATGTCCGGGCTGGAACTCGGACGGGAAGGCGGTGCGGTCGGGCGAGATCGCCGAGACCTCCACCATCCGCGCGCCGAGTGTCCTGTCGAGTTCGGCCGAGAACGTTATCGTCTTGCGCTGATAGGGGTCCGCACCGGGAAAATTGCCGGTCGACTGCGCATTGGCCAGGTTTTCCGACACGACGCGCAGGCGCTCCGACTGGGCGCTCAGGCCGGACGCGGCAACCTTCATCGAAGAAATCAATGCGTCCATCGCGTCAGCTCCTCGTCGTCATCATCAGCATGCGGTGAAAGGATTTGACGATCGCGGCGTTGAGCTCGAACGATCTGTGCACCTCACCCGACTTCATCAGTTCCGTTTCCAGAACCACCGAATTGCCCGACGGCATCAGCGGCTTGTCCTGGTTTTCCTGGCGAACGGTGAACGCCGCCGGCGTGCCGGCCGTCGACACGTGCATCGGATGCGTCGCGCGCATCGGCACGGTCTTCTGGTTGAGAACGGCCTCGAAAGGCTGAACGTCCATGGTGCCGTAGCCGGGTGTATTGGCATTTGCGATGTTGCCGGCCACGACGGTCTGTCGGACAGACAGCCATTGGGCCTGCTGGGACGCAAGAGCGAACAGATTGACGGGTTGCATCGCTACTCCTTCGAAGCGTAGCGATACTGTATGAGGTCAGTCTTGCGTGGACCTTGCGCGCGGCCTTGTCGGCCCGGATCAGGGCTGCAGTTCGACGACCTTGTCGAGGCTCGTCACCAGCACCCAGCGCCCGTCGCGCTTTTCGATGGATGCGACCCGGCTTGCGTCCGGCAGGCGCGATCCCGGCTGGACCACCCAGAGCCCGTCACCGTCTTCGATCATGGCCCGGCCGTTGGCGACGTGAACCAGCTTGAAGCCGACGAGATCCGACGGGAAGGGCTGGTTTGCGGCTGCGATAATCCGCGGGGGCAAGTCGTCGGCAGGAAGCGTCGCCGTCGGGAAAAAGTCGAGGTTCATCTTGGGAGCCTCGCCGGCCTCGAACGGCTTGACGATCAGGGGAGGCTGGAAGGCGACCTGTGCGGGCGCCGATCCTTCCCGGCTTCCCTCGAACACCATCTCACGCACGCCGAACTTTTCCTGATTGAGGAAGATGTACCAGGGAAACAGTGCGCAGGTGAGGCCGAGCGTGATGCCGAGCGCCGCGACGGTGACGTCGCCGCGGTCGATCTTCTTGCGCTTGGTGGGATTCCAAACCGGCCGGGCAGGCGAGGCGGCCGGGGCCGGCTTCCTGCCGAAGCCAAATCTGCGGCGCTTCGTTTCGGGCAGCCGGGGCTGTACCGGCGAGGCGGGTGCCTGATCCTGTCTGGCGCCTGCCGTCGCTCCTGCTGCCGGCGCAGGACGGGCATCGTTCCCCTTGGCCGGGCGCTCGATCCTTGCGGGCTGGTATTCCGGGTCATCGTTGGAGGGAGCCTGGTTGCCCCGTCTGAACCAGCGCGACATCAGGCCCTTGTTCGTCGCGGCCGGCGGGTCGCGTTTGACGCGCTCGGGCTGAACACGGATGCGTGGTGCTGCGGGCCGCACATCGTCCCTGTGGTTCCTCGCCGCATGGTCGGTGAGATAGACCGCGTCGTTGAGCAGGTTGATCAGGTCCTCGGTGTCTCGCGACAGTGGCTTGGCCGCGCCAGGCTTACTCGGCAGTTTCATCTGACGGCCTTTCCTTGCTCTTCAGATGACGCGCCAGATCCGTGAAGGGATCGAGCGAGGGGTTTTCGTGCGGCGACTGCGTCAGGGCTTCGTAGATGAACGGAACCTGCCTGACGGCGAGATCGAGCTCGGGGTCGGCGCCCGGCTGATAGGCACCCAGCAGACGGATGTCGCGGGTGTCCTCGAAGCGCGAAATCATGCTGCGCAGGCGCGTGACCAGCACCTGCTGGTCGCGCGTCCAGGCCTTCGGCGCCAGGCGCGATATCGAGGCAAGCGGATCGACCGGCGGATAGCGTCCCTGTTCGGCGATGCCCCGGCTCAACACCACGTGGCCGTCGAGAATGCCGCGAACGGAATCCGCAATCGGGTCGTTGTGGTCGTCGCCATCGACCAGCACCGACAGGATGGCGGTTATCGAGCCTGAGCCCATGACGCCGGGACCGGCGCGCTCCAGGAGCTTGGGCAGGTCCGTGAACACCGAAGCCGGATAGCCGCGCGCCACCGGCGGCTCGCCGATGCCGATCGCGACTTCGCGGAGCGCGTGAGCGAAGCGCGTGATCGAATCGAGCACCAGAAGCACACGGTCGCCGCGCTCGCGGAAATGCTCGGCGACACGCATCGCCATGTCCGGCGCGCGCTTGCGCATCATCGCGCTTTCGTCGCTGGTGGCCACGACCGCGACGGTCTTGGCGAAGCTCTCCGGCCCGATCGTGTCCTCGAGGAACTCGCGAACCTCGCGGCCACGCTCTCCGATGAGCGCCACCACGACGGTGTCGAAGGCTTTTGCGCCGGCCAGCATCGCCAGAAGCGTGGACTTGCCGACGCCCGAGCCCGCGAAGATGCCGAGGCGCTGCCCGAAACAGATCGGCGTGAAGATGTCGATGACACGGACGCCGGTGGAAAACCCTTGCGCGACGCGTTGGCGAGACAGGGCTGACGGCGCGTTGTTGTGAAGCTCCGTCTTGCCGCTGACGAGAGGGCCGGCACCATCCACCGGGCGGCCAAGCGCATCGACGACGCGGCCTTTCCACGACGGATGAGGCGCCGAACCCTGGGTGGTCTGGATCACGACGGGGTCGCCGATGCCTGCATCCTGATTGCGCTCATAGGGCGCGATGAGCACGTCGTTCGGCCCGATGCGCACGATCTCGCCCGACCGCAGCCCGGCCGAGGAACGGTGCTCGACCACATCGCCCAGTCGCGCACTGCCCGATATGCCGCGAACGCGATAGTGGCTCGGCGACACCTCGTCGATACGGCCCCCGTTGCGCAGCAGCGTGCGCCCGTTTCTAAAGCGCGACTGGACGCGCTCCAGCGCGAGCAGGGACGTGTCCCGATTGACGCCGGGCGCGACCGCCTCGACGGGCGGGGCCGAGGGCATCTCGCCGGTTTCGATGGCTTCCGGCAGGGTCGACATGGACCTGCCTTACCGCGGGCCGAGTGCGGAGATGGCCTGATCGAGCGCGCTCTCGCTGTCGCGCATCAAGGATGAGGCGTGCTCGAATGCGCGCTGCACCTGAATGAGGCGCGTGATCTCCAGCACCGGGTTGACGTTGGAGTCTTCCACGAAGCCCTGCGCGATGCCGACATCGATGCGGTCCACGATCGGTTCCGGTGCGCCAGACGGCACGATGCCCGAATTGCCGTAACGCGTGAAGTTGAGGCCCGGCTGGAACTCGTAGAGCCCGATCGCCCCGGCAAGGTTGCCTTCCTGACGCAATGTGCCGTCGGCTCCCGCCACGGGCGGTCCGCCCTGCGGATCGAGCAGAATGCCGGCCCCACCGGCGTCGAGAACCGGATAGCCTTCCAGCGTGACGAGTTCACCCGTTTCCAGCATGGTGAAGCGGCCGTCGCGCGTCATCACCGGGCCTCGCGGCGTTTCGATCGCGAACCACGCATCGCCCTGGATGACGAAGTCGAACGGGTTGCCGGTCTCGCGCAGCGGTCCGACCTGCGTCGACAGGTACGTGTCGCCGGCGGATGCGAATGAGACGGACTTTTCGCCGAGCCCACTCACGATGTCCTCGAACTTCACACCGGTCGCGCGGAAGCCGACAGTGCTCGCATTGGCGACGTTGTCCGCGATTGTGTTGAGGCGCTTCTCAAGCGCCATCTGCGAGGAGAGAGCGACGTAAAGTCCAGACTGCAAGATGTTGTTCCTTATCTCTTGATGGCTGCAATCGCCATCAGCGTATTCACGGAGATGCCGAACTCCATCGGCTGGAAAAGACCGACGATAGAGGATTGCGCCGACTGGGTCGGGTTGTTCACTTCCCACATCGTGGCGAAGCGCTCCATCATCTTCGAAACCTTCTCCGGATCCCGGAAATCTTCGAAGTTGATGCGGGATTCGAGCATTGCGGCCTGCTTGTCGATATCCATCTGCGCGATCGCATCGGGCAGGCCGAGATAGGTGCGGATCACGGTCGCCAATGCCCTGTCGCCGAGCAACTGATAGGCATTGGTGATGGTGCCGGCCGTGCGCTCGAAATAGAGCGCGAGGCGAACGCCCTCGTTTTCCTGGCCCTTGTTCTGTTCGAGCTGCTGGCGGACGAACTTGTCCACCGCCGGCCTCAGGGCAAGGTTGTATGTGGTCGCGCTTTCACCAAGGCCGGCGAAGTCGAACGACTTCGCAAACTGCGCCCAGTTCTCGTTCGTATGAGAATTGGCGGGACTTTTCGGATCCGACGTGCCGCCCTCGAGCATCTGGCGGATCAGCTTCTTGTCGGAGAGCGAAGCTTCCAGCCCGAACGCCTGAAGCGCAAAGGTCAGCATGCGATCGTTGTCGAGGAACTGATCGATCGAGGTGATGCTGCCGATGTTGGCTGCGTAGTATTGGGCTTCCTTGACGTAGGCCTCGCCCGGAACGCCGCCGTCGGGCGTGGCGCGCGTCAAATAGCGATCCGTCGTACCGTGGTTCGCCAGATTGAAGGTGGTGGCGTTCTCGCCGAATGCGGCGAAGTTGAAGCTCCTGACGAACTCCGCATAGCGCTTGTCGGTGAGCTTGTTGGCGAAGGCGTCAGGCTCGCTGACGCCTTCCTTCAACGCCTTGAGCATGAAGGCCTTTGCGTAGGCCATGTCCTCGAGACCATGCGCCTTCATGGCATAGTTGAAGAGGCGGTAGTCGTTGACGAATTCCTCGGCGGTTTTCACCTTGCCGATATTCTCGAGGTAATATTCGGTGTCGCGTTTGACGATCGGTTCGCTCTCGACGCGCGCGAGCGACTTATTCAGGTCACGGGTGACAAGCTGATAGCTCAAATACGTATTGATCACGCGTGCCTCCGCTGCAGCGTATCGGACCTCTCATGAATAGTGGAAAATGCTTGCGCGAAACTGAACGGGGCCGCTTCGGCGCCCTTGGCTTTCCTGTTCAAGCTTCGCGCAAGCCATGCGCGCTAGGCAGGAGGACGAAAGCGTCCGAAAGGTGAACCGTGGGCATTGTAATCGGATTTGTCGTCATATTTGGCTGCGTCCTCGGCGGCTATATGGCTATGGGCGGGCATCTGGGCGTGCTGTTCCAGCCGTGGGAGCTCGTCATCATCGGCGGTGCCGGCGTCGGCACGTTCCTGATCGGCAACCCGATGTCGACCGTCAAGGACACCGGCCGGGCGATCATGGAAGCGTTCAAGCAGGACGTCCCGAAAGAGCAGCATTATCTCGAGACGCTGGGCGTGCTGCACAGCCTGATGCGTGAGTTGCGCACCAAGTCGCGCAACGAGGTCGAAGCCCATATCGACAACCCGGAAGAGTCGTCGCTGTTCCAGGCGTTTCCGCTTGTTCTGAAGAACAAGGACCTGACCAACTTCATCTGCGACTATTGCCGCATCATCATCATCGGCAATGCGCGGCCCTTCGAAATCGAAGCGCTGATGGATGAGGAAATCCATACCATCAAGCACGACAAGCTGAAGTCCTACCATGCACTGGTCGTGGTGGGCGATGCGTTTCCCGCGCTCGGCATCTGCGCGGCCGTGCTGGGTGTCATCAAGGCGATGGGCGCGATCGACCAGTCGCCGGAGATTCTCGGCGGCCTGGTGGGAGCCGCACTCGTTGGAACGTTCCTCGGCATCTTCCTCAACTATGCCGTCGTCGGTCCGATCGCCCAGAAGATCAAGATCGTTCGCGACAAGAAGAACCGCCTTTACGTCATGGTGAAGCAGACGCTGCTTGCGTACATGAACGGATCGCTTCCGCAGGTCGCTCTCGAATTTGGCCGCAAGACGATTTCCGCTTACGATCGTCCCTCGATCGATGCAGTCGAGCAGAGCACGCTGCATGGCGGCGACGCTGCCCGCAAGGCGGCGTGATCGATGAGGCGTGAGGCACGAGCGTGACCGAATTGGCACAACCCCGCAATCCGATCGTCGAGCGCCTGCTCGGGGATACCGGCGAACCGGACCACCTCATCAAGGCCGCGCGCTCGCTCGGACTGCGGGCGTTGCCGGCCATCAGGCAGAGCCTGAACGAGCAGGTTTCCTACCCCATCGAGATCGAGATGGAGTCCGTCACGCTGTCGCGCATGGCCGAGGCCAAGCGGGCGGATGTCACGAACGACGCGCTCGTCGTCGCGGCTTCGGCGACGTCGCCCGACGCGCTGATGCTCATCGCCGATGCGGATGCGATCGCACTGCTGGTGAGCGCGCTTTTCGGCGGCGACCCCGACATGAAGGTCTCGCCGATCCAGCGCGACCTGACCTCGATCGAGCTGGAGCTCGCCTCCGTCGTCTTCGAGGCGACCGCCAAGGCGCTCAACGGTTCGGGCGTGCGCGCGCTGTCGATCAAGTTTCCGATGCTGTCCGCGATCTCGGGCGTGGATCTCAAGAAGCTCATCGTGCGCGACGGGCCGGCCGTGCGTATCGCATTCACGCTTCTGGCTCCCTCGGGCGAGGGGCGTTTCATCGTGATGATGCCGCAGCGCGTGCTGCTCCTGCATCGTGGCGACGGCATTGCCGACCAGGGCGACGAGCAGCAGCAGGAAAAGACGTGGCGCGCCCGCTTCAGCGAGGAAGTGATGCGTTCGGCGGTCAAGCTGGAGGCAACCATTCCGCTGTCTCGCATGACGCTTGCCGAACTTTCCGAACTCGTCGTCGGACAGGTTATCGAGCTGCCGGAGGCGGCGCCGGTCAACACGCGCCTCTCGGCGCGGCGCAAGACGCTCTACACCTGCGAGTTCGGCCGGCTCGGCCAGAACTTCACCGTTCAGATCATCGAGCCCTACGACGCGGGCAAGGAATTCATAGATGGGCTGATGCCGCGCTAGACGCGGCGTCACGTCTTCAAGGAGACTACCATGAACCCAACCACTCCTGATCTCGGCGGTTTCGGTGATTTGCCGAAGGGCCTCGGCGACGATCCTCAGGAAGACGACCTGAACAAGGCCATCGAGGAGCTGCGCGGCGTGCTCCACGACGAAGAAGCTGTGGAAATGGCGGGCGACGAACCGGTCGGCGCGAGCTTCGGCCAGCCCGGGAAGCAGGAGCGTTTCCAGAACACCAACGTCATCATGAACATCCCCGTCGACGTGCAGATCGTGCTTGGAAGCGCGGAAATGCCCGTGTCGGAGCTCATGGCGCTGCAAAAGGGCTCGACCGTGGCCCTGAACCGCCGGATCGGCGAGCCGGTGGATGTCGTGGTCAACGGCCGAAAGATCGCAAGCGGCGAGATCACCGTTCTCGACAACGATCCGTCGCGCTTCGGGATCAAGCTCACCCAGATCATTGATGCTACAAAGGCCGGGTAGCCTGTATAAACTACATCGGTGCGAATCGGGGACAGTGTCGGAATGAGCCTGGAAGGCAAGCTGACGAAGGCTCAGAAAGCTGCTGCCGTTCTGGTTGCCATGGGCAAGCCGTCGGCGGGCAAGCTGCTGCGGTTTTTCAAGCAGGAAGAGCTGAAAGCGCTGATCGACGCTGCACGCATGCTGCGGACCATTCCGCAGAGCGAGCTCGAGAACATCGTTGCCGAATTCGAGGAAGAGTTTGCCGAGGGCGCGGGTCTTCTCGACTCCGGCGACCAGATGGACAACATCCTGAATTCGACGCTCTCGCCCGAAGAGATCAGCGCGCTGATGGGTTGGGGCAAGCCTTCGCTGATGAGCGACGAGGCGCCTCCGATCTGGCCCGAACTTGCCGAACTGGAACCGGTGCGGCTCGGCCTGCTTCTCGGCGGAGAGCATCCGCAGACGATCGCGATGGTCTTTTCCAATCTCGAATCCCAGCCGGCGGCCAATGCGTTGCTGACCTTCGACAAGCCGATGCGCAGCGAAGTCCTCAAGCGCATGCTCTCGATGACGACGGTGCAGCCGGCCGCGAAGCAACTGGTCGAGAACCAGTTGCGCGCCCGCATCGCCTCCGACTCGAACGGCAAGGATGTTTCCGCCGGCCAGAGCCGCGTGGCGAGCCTGCTCAACGAACTCGACAAGTCGGTCCTGGACGAGATCGTCGAAGACCTCGAGGCCAGCGGCGTCGACGGCATCGAAGGGGTCAAGGCACGGCTGTTCACCTTCGACGACATCATCGGGCTCGACCAGAAGTCGCGCGTCACCTTGTTCGACGGCCTGTCGACCGAGATGGTGACGATGGCGCTGCGCGGCGCGCCTGCCGACCTGACCGAGGCCGTGTTGTCGGCGATCGGCGCACGGTCGCGCCGCATGATCGAATCCGAACTGACCATCGAGTCCGACGCGGCGACCGCAGCCGAGATCGGCAAGGCCCGCAAGCGAATCGCGGCGACCGCAATCGGTCTGGCTGCGACGGGCGCAATCGACATGCCATCGATGCAGAGCGCGGCCTGAGGGCCTGAACGGAAGGCTCCATGTCCGACGAGCCGGACAAAGACAGCAAAACAGAAGACGCCTCCGAAAAGAAGATCCGTGACACGATCGAGAAGGGGCAGCTTCCGTTCGCCAAGGAATTGCCCGTCGTGGGCTCCTTCCTGGCGATTCTGGTCTTCATGATCTTCATCGCGAAACCCGCCACGATCGAACTCGGCGGGTTCCTGTCGATGTTCGTCGAGCGGCCGGAAACATGGTCCTTGTCGACCGAGCATGATGCGATGCTGCTCTATCGCCAGGTCTTTCTCGAAATCGCCAAGGTGCTGGCAGGGTTGATGGCGCTCCTGGTCGCGGCGGGGATCACCGCGTCCGTCGCGCAGAACGTGCCGCGCATGGTTCTGACGCGGGTTCAGCCGAAGCTTTCCAACATTTCCTTGAAAAAGGGCTGGGGCCGGCTGTTCGGCCAGAAGGGACTCGTGGAATTCGCCAAGTCGCTGGGCAAGCTGGTCTTTGCGGGCGTGGTGCTGACCCTCGTCATGCGCGGGTCGGAGACCCGGCTTTTGGCCGGCATGATCACCCAGCCCGAAGCCTTCGGCGCGGTGATCCGCGAGATGGCCATCGAGATCGTCATCTCCATCACGATCATCATGGTGGTGATCGCGCTGGTCGATCTCCTCTGGACGCGCTTTCACTGGCTTCAGGATTTGCGCATGACCAAGCAGGAGGTCAAGGACGAGCACAAGCAGTCCGAAGGCGATCCGATCATGCGCGCGCGGCTGCGCTCGCTGCAGCGCGACCGCGCACGCCGGCGCATGATCAGCGACGTGCCGCGCGCAACGCTCGTGATCGCCAACCCGACGCACTATTCGATCGCGTTGCGTTATGTCCGCGAAGAGACCGCAGCCCCCGTGGTCATTGCCAAGGGGCAGGACCTCGTCGCCCTGAAGATCAGGGAGATCGCGGAGCAGAACGACATCCCCGTCTTTGAAGACGTGACGCTCGCACGCTCCATGTACGATCAAGTTTCGGTGGATAGTGTGATCCCGCCTCAGTTCTATCAGGCGGTCGCCGAACTGGTTCGGGTCCTTTACGCAAACAAGGCAGCACCCGCTGCAAAGGTGACGTCATGATTCGTCAGCCCCATTCATCGGCACGCGAGCTCATCGTCGCGGAAACGATCAAGGAAGTGGTCAGCGAGCTTCGCCTTGTCGAAGTCGCCGACTACATCGCCTACATCCGGCTGGAGCGTTTCGCCTCCGTCGCCGACCTGGTCGACTCCGCTGCCGAGCTCTACTTTCTGCCCGGCACGCTCAAGCTCGGCCATGGCGGGGAGGCGCGTGCGAGCTGGTCCAAGCCGCCGAGCATCGTCCTCGATCTCGAACTGCGACCGCAGGGCGCGACCGTCTATTTCGCGCTGACGATGTCGGCGCGCCATGCCTCGGTCGAGGTCCACTACATCGCTTTCGACAATGCTTCGGACGATCCGCTGATCAACAATGCGTTTCTCGCGGAGACACTGGAACGGTGTCGTATCCGCAAGACGGTCGGCGCCGGCGCCAGCCGCTAGAGCATTTCAATTTTTACCGAACACCCCCTCCGTCCCTTCGGGCCACCTCCCCCGTAAACGGAGGAGGATCCCCGTCGAGGACGGCCGCAACGTGGATCCCCCCCCTTTTCATGGGGGGCCGCCGAAGGCGGTGGAGGGGGTGTTTCGCGCAACGCGATGCCACCTCATCGGGAACCGCTCTAGTCGATCAGTCCGCAGCGTATGGCCTTCGCCACGGCATGGATGCGGTTGACCGCATTCAGCTTCTGCGTCGAATTCGTCAGATACTGGTTGGCCGTGTGAACGGAGAGCCCGAGCGTCGCGGCGATCGCGTCGCTGGTCAGGCCGTTTGCCGTCAGGCGCAGGCACTCGATCTCCCGCTTCGAGACGACGGGCGTCTTCGCGCAGGTCGGCGTGCGCTGCCGCGCGACCTCCGAAAAGAGCGAGAAACAGCGTGCGTGCGTGTCGCACAGGGCGGCCTCGTCCAGCATCATCTCATTGCCGGCGAAGACGATAGCGCCGGCGCGTACGCGCTCGACGGAGACCGGAAATGCGATCGCCGATGTGCCGGGAGACAGGCAGTCGACCTGCGTCGTCCAGGCGCGGGCCGTTGCGGTCAGGAATGACGGCTCCTCGTCGGGACGCCACCAGTGCGGCACCGCGCTGCCGGCAAGCTGGCGAGCGAACGGTTCGGCCTCGCGCGACGAGATCGTGCGCGACAGGAGCGACACGCCGGGAAATTCGTTGTCGAAGACGGGGACCAGCCTGTGGCCGTCGGTCTGCGGCCCAAGGAAGAACAGGCCGTAGCTGTCGGCGCTGATGCTGCCTGCGATCGCCCTGCATTGACGCACGGCGTCGGGGAGCGTGCCGGATACCGGTGCCGCGCGGTCGAGAGGGGGCTGCCACTGTACGGGCATGTCCTGTGCGGGCAGTTCCGGGCTTTCCAGCAGTGCCGTGTCCGTCAACATCTCAGATGATCCCACTTCTGATCGCGGTGGCGATAGCCATGGCGCGGTTGCTTGCGCCGAACTTTTGAATTGCATGCGCGACGTAGCTGTTCACGGTGTTGGACGAGACACCGAGTATCAGTGCGACCTCATCGGTCGTCTTGCCCTCCGACACCCATGCGAGGCATTCGCGTTCGCGCTCCGACAGAGGGCCGCTTGCCGCCTGTCCGCGAGACTTCGCGAAATACTGGTTGAGTGCGTAGGTGCATTTCATGTGGGCGCGGGCCAGCGCCAGGATATCCATGAGACGCGGCGCGCTGGCCGAGAACAGCGCGAAAACGGTTGCGCCGTTGAGCGAGATCTTCTGGCAGCAGATTTCCGCCGTGCCGTGATCGTGCAGCGCGCGCTTTTCCGTCGCCGACAGGAACGTGGAGTTCGCGACGCCGAGCATGCGGGGCGCTGCACCGGCGCCGGTGGCCAATCCGCTCTCGACGATGCTGGCGATGCCGGCCGAGCCGAGTTCCTCCAGCGCATCGAACACCCAGTTGGACGTGATGATCTGGACCGATTTCGAACCGCGCTCCACGGACGGCTCGACGAGCATGTAGCGCTCGGCGCCCACGTCCGCGCAGATGCGTCTCAGCAGGGACGCCAACTCCGCGCGCGAGGTCACCGGTGTCGCGGTGTTCTGCCTGTCGGAAATCACGGTGGCGTAGGTCATCGGTCCGATGTCTGCCGGGTTGCTGCTTGCGCCCACCCATCTCTGGACAGGCTCTGAAAACTGCGCACGCCAAAACGCATGCCGACGCGATTGCGCGGGCTGTCCAACTGACGCGACTACGGACAAACACTGGAAAAGGGTGCGTGAAAATCACGCTGGAACAAACGCCGAGGCACTCGTTCCCGTACTCAAGTTGGGTGTGGAATTGCAGCCGAAGTCACGTTCGCCACATTGGCGCCCAGCCTCCGGATCGTCCCCACTCGCTCAAGCCCGCCTGCTTTCACTTTGATACGTATCCGTTTGATTCGCGTCAAGATTTCGACGTGATACAAAACGTTAAAAGTTGATTGATGTGGCGAAAATGACTCTCTCGCGCTGTGCGGGGGGCGTTGGCGGAGTGGGTCAGCGCGCCGCCGTTCGTGCGGTTTCGAAGGCCTCGCCAACAGGGAGAACGTCGCATCCGGCTGCAAGCACGCGATCGATCGCGCGCTCCAGGAGTTCGGGGGAGCAGCCATGCTCGCTTGGACCGGACTGCACATCATGCGTGTAGAAGATGAGCCATGCGTTCTTTTCGACCGCTTCGGCGATGATCCGGTCGAGACCTTCATCGTCCAGCCGGCAATCGTAAAGCTGCACGGCGCGAAGCTGGGCGCGGTCGATCGATCCGACATTCAAACCATGGCGTACGCCGCGGCAGGTGGCGAAGCGGTTCGCGGCCTGTCGCTTTCGCATGAAGCCGACCGCGCCATAGGGATAGGCGAAGCTGTCGAGCGAAACGCGCGGGTCGCGTGCGCTAAGCCACGCCGCGTTGCGCTCGAACTCGGATGCGAGCGTCTCCTCCGACAGCGTCTGAACGATCGCGTGCGAATGTGTGTGGCACCCCACCTCGTGTCCGGCGTCGAGAAGCGCGCCGACGTCATCGGGCGAAAAGAAGCGCCATGGACCGTAGGCAGCGTCTGCGAGGCCGCCTGCGAGGTAGAAGGTGCCCCGGCAGCCGCGCTCCGAGAGAAGCCGCGCTCCGTTCGTGATCGCGCTGTCGGGCACGTCGTCGAAGGTGAAGCTGACGAGAGGCCGCTGCGGCGCGATGGTCACCGGCGACCGGCGAAACCACAGGGCGCCGGCGCGGCCGATCCTGCTGATCGGATCGTGGCGGGAGCCTTCTTCCATGTGAACGGATCTGTCTGTCATGAGGGCACCGTTTCAGCGTGCGAAGGCGATCACGTGCCTCATGGCGAGGCGCATGGCGAAGAGGTCGTAGTGCCACAGGATGATCGTCCCGCTTCCGACGATCAGCGTGATGTTGGCAAGAAGGCGCATCAGCTCGTCGGCGACCACGCGATCGACCGCCAGGTGCAGCATCCAGACGACCGCGCCCACAGCCGCGATCTTCGCGATATCCAACGCCGGCACCGGCATACGGAAATCGGCTGAGCGCCAGAGCGCGACGAGGGCACAACTCGCGCACTGGCCTGCGATCAGCGCGATCGCCGCGCCGTGCTCGCGATAGACCGGCACCAGAGCGAAGACGAGGGTGGCGGTCACGAGGAGCTGAAGCGCTGCGGCGTAGAACTGCACCATGCCAGAGGGCAGGAAATAGACGACCTGGCCGAAATAATAGGTTCGGAAGACGAGGATCGAACTCGCGACCAGCAATAGCGGGAGGAGGTCGCGTGCGGTTGCGTGGAACTGCTCGCCGAAGAAGACGGTCACGATCGTATCCTGCAGCGCGAGCACGAGCAGCGAGCCGAAGACCGTGATGACCGCGATCGAGCGCATGGCCTCGCGCAAGGCAGAGCGCGCATCCGTCATGCGGCCTTCGGTGACGGCACGCTTGGCGACGGTGACGAGCGACAGCACCACCACCTCGCCGAAAACGAAGAAGCCCTGTTTGAGAAAGTCGGCCATCGCGCCATAGGGGCCGACGCTGGCCGAGCCGTGATAATGGCCGAGCGCGATGCGGTCGATGTTCTGCGCAAACGCCCAGGTCGCGCCTGCCAGCATGAGCGGCCAGCCGTAGCGAAACAGCTCCAAAGCCATCTCGCGATTGAAGAATTTGAAGAGGTGGGCGCGATAGCTGACGAACATCGGGATCGCAGCGCCCAGATGCGCCAGCGCGACGGCGATCGGCAGGGCCACTGGATCGTGGAACGTCGTGAGCGCGACGCTTCCTGCAACGACGATCAGGACCGCGCGTAGCATCGTGGTCGTGCCCGACAGCAGGACATGCATGCGTGTCCGCGAGGCCTGAACGGAAAAATCATAGGCCGCGAGGCCGGTCGTCGTCAGCCCCAGCGCGAGCGCGAGCGACGGTGTCAGATATCCCTGCGCAACCAGCACGGCGACGGGGAGAGAGGCGACGATCAGGGAGACCACCATCATCGCCAGCGCGGTCGACATGTAGCTGTCGAACGCATCTTCCCGATATCGCGCGAAAAAGGCCTCGTTGATCCACGAGGTGAGAAGGCTGTGGAAGACGAAGGCCCAGGCCAGCACGAGCAGGTAGATGCCGTACGTCTCCACCCCGCCCAGCCGCGTGAAGATCGCGACCGCAGCAAGGTTCAGGATCGCGGATGTGACCCTGCTTCCGAGAAATACAAGCATGCCTGTCTGGTGCCGCATCCGGTCGCCTCGCTCTCCCTGTTGCCTCGCCCGTGTTTCGATTTTCCATAAAGCAAGTCGCATGCCGGTTTGTGAATTCGGGCGCGATGAGCCGCTGCGCCGCCATTTCGAAGATGGCCCGGCGTTTGCAACGCCTCGAACAGGTGGAACGGGACACCATGAAACGTCCCACATCGATACAAACGGAGCGTGTTCGATGAGCCGGACTGGCATGGGGAAACTGGAATGGCACACTCCACCGCGCGGGGTGAGGGCATGACGATCAGCGTCGTTATCGCCGTGCGCAACGGCGAGCGCTTCATCGCCGAGACCGTTCGCAGCGTTCTCGCGCAGGGCGCCTGCGTCCGCGAAGTGATCGTCGTGGACGATGGCTCGGTGGACCAAAGCGTGGACGAGGCGCTGTCGCATGGCGATCCGCGCGTTCGCGTTCTCACCAATCCCGGACGCGGCGTCTCGGCGGCCCGCAATCACGGCGTCGCGGATGCGCATGGCGACTGGCTGTATTTCATTGATGCGGACGATCTCGTTCGTCCAGGCGCGCTCGACGCCCTGCTCGATGCTTCTGAACAGGCTCCCCGCGCGGGACTGATCTATGGCGACTATGATCGCATCCGGCAGGACGGCGCGCCGATCGGACGCCGCAAGCATTTCATGCCCTATCGCGCAAAGCCCAGCGGAGACGTGCTGGAGGCGATCGTCCAGAAGAATTGCATGGTCCTGGGAGCCCAGATCGTGCGGCGCGCGGTCTATAATGGCTGCGACGGGTTCGACGAGCGGCTGCGCGTCGCCGAGGATTGGCACTTCTGGTGCAAGGCTGCGGCCGTCACCGAATTTCTGTTCGTGCCCGACCTTTGCGTCATGAGCTACCGGGTGCACGAGGCGAGCGCGATCCACTCGCGGCCGCTGCCCTTCGAAGCCCTGGCGCCGGCGATCGACACGGTCTATCGCGACGCCTCCATCCTGCGGCGGCTCGATCCGGCGCAGGTCCCGCGTTTCAAGCGACGGGCCGAGGCCGCGCAGTTGAGCTACGTCGCGTCCGTTGCCGTTCGCCGGCGCACCTACGCCGCCGGTCTCTCCATGATGGTGCGATCCATCCGACGCGATCCCTCGCAAGGACCACGCACGCTTGCGCAGTTCGCAGGCGCGTTCGTGGGGCTTTAGGTAACCGGGATCGTTAGGATTTGCAGCATCATTTGAACGAAATGCGTACGGATCGGGAGTAGACTGGCGAAATCGTCGGCTCTCCGGACAGTTTGGACCAGCGGGCAGGTGTTGAAGATCGAGGCAGTGCCGCGATCGCCTGCAAACGGAAAGCGAAAGAACCGGCAAGAGCCGGTTCAGGCGAGGATGCGGACTATGACCATGGCCAATTACGAGGATCTCAAATCCTATCAGCAGAGCGGGCGAGGGCGGCCCGACGAGCCGGCGTTCCTCGACGTGCGCAATTTGATGGCGACGCTTCGTGGAAGCCTGCCGCTGATCCTCGGCACGATGATCGCGTTTGCCGTGCTGGCGGTGGTGATTTCCCTCATCCTGCCGAAAAGCTACGTGGCATCCACGCGCATCCTCGTCGATCCGCGCGGCCTGCGCGTCGTCGAGAACGAGGTGACGCCGCCCAGCCAGACGACGGACGCGAACTCGGCGATCGTCGAAAGCCAGATGCGCGTGATGATTTCGGACAGCGTGCTGAGCAAGGTGGTCGTCGAGCAAAATCTCGGTACCGACCCCGAATTCGGCGCCAAACGCGGTACGCTCGACGGCGTGCAGGCCATGTTCGGCATGAGCGGCAATTCGACCGAAACGCCGGAGCTGCGCGCCCTGCGGGCGCTGTGGAGCGCCGTCAGCGTCAACCGCACGCCTGAGAGCTACATCATCGACCTTTCGGTCAAGACCGGCGATCCCGTCCGCTCGGCGCAGATAGCGACCGCGATCGCCGACACCTACGTCAATTCGGAAGTCGAACAGCGCGGCAGCACGGCGCGCCGCGCATCGGCAGCGCTCTTCGGCCGCCTCGACGAGTTGCGCAACAATCTCACGCGCGCCGAGGAAGCGGTCGAACGCTACCGCTCCGAAAACCGCATCATCGAGGCCGACGGCGCGTTCATGGACGAGCAGCAGGTCGCCCAGCTCAATGCGGAACTCACCCGCGCGCAGGTCGAGACGTCGCGCGCCGAGGAGAAGTATCAGCAGATCAGCCGTGCGGTGAGCAGCGGCGCGGGCATCGAATCGCTGCCGGAAGTGCTGCTCTCGAGCACCATCGCCCGGCTGCGCGAGGTCTATGTCGCGACCTATCGCGAGGAACGCTCGCTCAGCCGCGACCTGATGGGGCGGCACCCCTCGCTGGTGCGTGCGCGTGAAGAACTGGCGGCGCTGCGCAGCCAGCTCGACGCGGAGATCAGCCGCATCGCGGTGTCGGCGGAGCGCGAACTCGACCGGGCGCGCGACAACCAGACACGCCTCGAAACGCTCGTGCAAACGTCGATGAACACATCGCTCGGAACCAAGCAGGCGCTGGTGCAACTGCGCGAATTGCAGCGCAACGCGCAGGCGAGCAAGATGGTCTACGAGTCCTATCTGATGCGCGCTCACGAACTGGAAGAGCAGCAGGGCCTGAACACCACCAGCGCGCGGATCATCTCCGAGGCCCTGCCGCCCGAGAAGCCGCGCGGCCTGTCGCTCGCCGCCGTCCTCGTGCTCGCGCTTGCTGCTGGTGCCGGCGTCGGCGCAAGCCTCGCGCTCGCCCGCGCCGCGATGGACTGAGGGGTGGTGTTCCTTCTCCCCGTTCACGGGGAGAAGGTGGCACGTAGTGCCGGATGAGGGGCGGCGCGAAGGCGTCAGGTTCTGGCTGGTTCTATCCCCATCGTCCTTATCTTTCCGCAAAGATATCCAACGTTCGCGCTGCCCCTCATCCGCCCTTCGGGCACCTTCTCCCCGCAGGCGGGGAGAAGGAAAGTCGACGCGCGTCCTCGCTGCCACGCCCCGTTTCCGGTCTGGCCATTTCGGGAATCCGTTCGCCGTCCCGCGCCGTCATGATGTGTCGGGCGGCTCCATTGCCCAGAGAGCCAGGCCATGGAGGGTGGCGAGCGCGTCGTGGACCTCGTGGGTTGGTCGGGAGCGCGCGCCGGGCGGGCGGCCGGGACGCAGCGGCCAGACGCGGCGACCACCCGCACCCCGTCTCGCAATCCTTCGCTCCCCTCCGATGGCCTGCCGACCCTTCCCGCAAAAGGGAGGGTCAAGTGCGGCACCGTGGTTTCTGTTTTGCGCACTTATGGCGTCGCGGTTTGCGCGCCAGCGCGCGAAGCGGCGGGCGTGGGCGGGCAGATCGTCGAGTGCGCGACCGAGCGCCTGCAGGCGCAGCGCGAGACGCGCCGCGTCGATCGGATCGTCGGCCCGAGGCGGGCGGCGCAAGGCGACTATGGACGGCGCGCTGAAGCCGGGAACGCGGATGCGTGGCACGCCAAGTGCCGCCGGCCGCCTGCGTCCGCGCCATCGCGGCAGCGGATCGAACAGCGGCAGGGTCATCGTTCTGGCCGGGGTTTTCGGGGGCGTGCCGGGATGCGCCACCGGTTTGCGATGCGCGACAGGCGCTGGCTGCGTCGCCTTGCGCGTCGGCGGTGGGTCCATGTCACGCGCGGCGACGATGACCAGCCGCCGCGCCGCGGCTTCCGCCGGGCGCAGCAGCCGCAGCACGGCGCGGTGGAGATGGCGCGGCAAGGTGGTGGTGCGGTCTGCGTTGTTGCCGCCGGTGATGCCGGCGAGTGCCACAAGGGTTACCAGCACGCGCTTCAGCGCCTGACGGTTCGTCTCGATCGCGGCCTTCCAATCCATCGCATCCTCCGCGCCCATTTGGTCAGGGCGGCGGGATTATCGCGCGGGTCGGGAGGGGGGTGGATAAAATGGGGCGGGGTTCGGAGGGGGTATTTCGCAAGTGGCTGATCGGGCTTGGGAAACGGTTTCGGCGATGTGAAATTCTCTCCACCGGCGATCTCCACCTCGATTTCGTCATTCTCGGGCGACCGGAGCGCAGCGGAGGAAGACCCGAGAATCCATGCCTCGCCGGTGGGTGACAAGCGGGGTGGTCCCGATGGTTCGCGGTCTCTGGTTCCCCGGATAAGCGCCCGGTTCTGCCCCATCCAGTGGTGGGACCGGCGAGGCATGGATCCCCGGGTCTGCGCATCGAGCTTCGCTCGACGCTCCGCCCGAGGATGACGAAGTGGAGTGGGATGCTCATCGACAACCGTCACCGCCTCCGAATCTGGCTCAGTTGAAACCACCTCACCTTAGCGATCTCCACCCCACTTCGTCATTCTCGGGCGACCGGAGCGCAGCGGAGGGAGACCCGGGAATCCATGCCTCGGCAGTTGGTGACGAGCGGGGTGGTCTCGGATGGTCGCAGGCGCGCCAAGTTCTGCACCACCGAGCAACGGAGCCGGAGAGGCATGGATCCCCGGGTCTGCGCCTCTCGCTTCGCTCAAGGCTCCGCCCGAGGATGACGAAGTGGGTGGGGGGATGCCTTGAGGATGACGAAGTGGGTGGGGATCGTTCGTGTACTT